>JAEURE010000148.1 GCA_016789485.1 Anaerolineales bacterium
AAAGTCGCGGTTTGCCGTGCAGGTAGCTCATGTGGGTGTGCATCAGCGGCCAGCAAGGACTCACCTCCCCCGTCCATGAGATGGACATGGTACCGCTTTCGACGAAGTTACACACGTCGTTCGCGCCGCCCCAATTGTTGCCCGCAAAGCTAACGTTGCATCCGCTGTTGAAGGCTTCGGTAAGTGCAGCCTGGGTATCTTCATTGAAGTCCATTTTGGGGAGGCTGAGCTTCGGCAACACAGGCGATGGCAAATAAGCGATATTGCGGATCGTACGGTTATACAAGCGATCGCCTTGCATATCTTCCGTAGCAGGCTGGACGTTGCTGACCGAGAAATAGCGCGCGCCAAAGGTATGTCCCATTTTGATGATCTTGGGCAAATCGTTGATGTTACGTTTCATGGCGACAAATGCCACGCCGATTTCAGGTTGTGGGAAATGCCCACCTTTGCGCATTTTGAAAAGACGACGCAGGTTTTCAAGAATTACGGGTAGTTCAGCGCCGAGACGAACATCTGCATAGGTCTCGGGACTTGCACCATCCAGAGAGACCCACAGCACATCCAGTCCAGCATCAATTAATTCGCGGGATTTTTTCTCGGTGAGGATCGTGCCGTTGGTGATGAGTTCGACTTTGACGCCGAGTTCCTTGATACGGCGAATCCATTCGATGGTTTTGATATGGAAAAGCGGTTCGCCGATACCGCCGAAATACACGTCGGGGATGGGGTCCATTTGTTTGAGGCTGTTGAAGATACTCTCGAAGGTCTCTTCGGTCATGCGCCCGATGGGTTGGTCCCAGGCATTTCGGAAGCAGGTGATGCAATCCAGGTTGCAGGCAACCGTCGGTTCGATGTAGATTTTGGTAAGGTGGGTGATCGGGCGGTGCATGCGGACGAAGTTGGTACCTTCGTCGAGGCGAACTTTGGAGCCAGGATTCAGTCCATATTGGCGGGCAACTTCAGGCGGAAGTATGAGGCGTCCATTTTCGTCCACTTCCGCCCAGGCAGTTGTAGGTTTTGTCGATAAAACAGTCATGCGTTCTCCTTACTTAATTCCCACTAATAATATCCATTTTTATGAAAATTTCATGTGACAAAAGTTACATTTTCAGAATGACCTGTCAATTATGTCAAAATTTGTGAAATAATGGGGTGATATAATTTTGCCATTCCATTTCAGGAGAATTCCATTGGCTGATTCCCGTGTTTCAAAATTTGCAAATGTTTTGGTGCAGCACTCTGCGCGCGTTGTACCCGGTGACCGCATCCTGCTTGAAGGCACAACAGCCGCTGAACCACTTTTGCGCGAACTGTATATTCAAATTCTGGAAAAAGGCGGCAACCCGCATTTGATGGTAGCTTTGCCCGGTACGATGCCATTCAGCCAGGATGAAATGTATTTGACGTATGCAAAAGATACACAGCTTGATTTCGTGCCGACTTTTTATAAACTGGCGTACGATCAATTTGAAGGACGCATCCGCATTCATTCGGCGACGAACACAAAAGGCACTTCCAATATCGATCCCGCAAAAATTCAGCGTCGCAGCAAGGCAACTTCGGTCATCACCGAAGCGCAATTCCGCCGCGGCGGCGCAGGCGAGTTTAAATGGGTCACCACCCTCTACCCCACAGAGGCGTACGCACAGGATGCCAATATGAGTCTGAAAGAATATGAGGACTTTGTATTCGGTGCAGTTCACACCAATGAGGATGATCCCATCGCTTTTTGGAATTCCGTGAAAGAAAAACAGCAATCAGCCGTGGATTTTATGAAAGGGAAAAACCAGGTAGTACTGCGCGGGCCGAATGTTGACTTGACCCTTTCGGTCAAAGGGCGCACGTTCATGAATTCCTTTGGCACCTTCAACATGCCAGACGGTGAAATTTACACAGGTCCTGTGGAAGATTCAGTCAACGGCTGGGTGAAGTTCACGTATCCTGCAAATTACGGCGGCACGAGCGTGGAAGGCGCAGAATTAACCTTCTCGAATGGTCGTGTGTCCGCTGCCAAAGCCGAGAAAAACCAGGACTTTTTACTCAAGACTCTGGACAGCGATGCGGGATCACGTCATCTCGGCGAGTTCGCCATTGGAACGAATTTTGATATTCAGCAGTTTACGGGCAATATCCTGTTCGATGAGAAGATCGGCGGTTCCTTCCACATGGCGCTCGGCGCAGGCTACCCCGAAACTGGTTCAAAGAATAAGAGTTCCATACACTGGGATATGATCTGCGATATGCGCACCGATTCCGAAATTCTTGTGGACGGCGAGTTATTCTACAAGAACGGCCAGTTTGTGTTTGAAAAGTAGTATAAAAGTTACAGGTTAAAAGTTTGAAGGTTGAGAGTTTTCCTCAACCTTCTTTTTTACCTTTTTGCAAATAAAGGCGTGGTTATCCTGCCTTTACGCTTTATTCATCCCCAAATGAAATTCCGATGTTACGGGCAGTGATCACCGCGTCACCATCCAACTGTACGCGTTTCGGAACAGCGGTTGCTTCTTCAAGAGGAAGGTCTATAATCTCGCCGCAATGTAAAGCCACCATGCGGTCAAACCCGCCGCGCGCCGCCAAACGGACAGCCGCCGCTCCGTAACGAGTGGCGAGAATTCTATCAAAAGCAGTAGGTGTCCCTCCCCGCTGGATATGCCCAAGCACTGTCACACGCGATTCGAAGCCTTGATTCTCAATGTATTCAGCAACCACCTGACCGATCCCGCCGAGGCGCGGCACATAGACTTCATTCCCTTTACGGGAGAAAATCTGCCGGCCACCCTGGGATTTCGCCCCTTCTGAAACCGCGAGAATACTGAACTTACTTCCTTTTTCTGCACGTGCATGGATCTTTTTCATGATACTTTCAAACTTAAATGGAATTTCAGGAATCAAAATTACATCTGCCCCGCCAGAGACGCCAGCCTGCAAAGCAATGAAGCCGGCGTCACGTCCCATAAGTTCAAGCACCATGGCGCGGTGATGTGACTCAGCCGTGGTGTGCAAACGATCCAATGCGTCGGTGGCGATATTGAGCGCAGTATCAAAACCGAAGGTGACTTCTGTGCCGCCAATGTCATTGTCAATTGTTTTAGGCACGCCAATGATGGGTACGCCCTTTTGGAAAAGTTCATGGGCACTGTGAAGGGTGCCGTCTCCGCCCAGGACCAGCAGCGCATCCATTTTCAGTTTCTTCATCCCTTTGACGATCTCGTCCGAAACGTCAATCGTTACTTCCTTTCCATTGCGAATGACCTTGCGTGCATAAGGGTTGCCGCGGTTTGCCGATCCCAGAATCGTCCCGCCGCGCGGCAGGATTCCGCGCACATCATCCATGCCAAGCGGAATAATCCCGTCTTCTTCTAGGAAGCCATCGTAGCCATTCCGAATCCCAAAGACTTCAAAACCATATTCATTGACCGCAGTCTTCACCGCCGCGCGGATGACCGCATTTAAGCCCGGCGCGTCCCCACCCCCTGTGAGAATTCCTATTCGCTTCATTAGGCAACTCCTTTATTGTTTCAACTTCATAATAACTCATTCATAGCACCTTTGCATGAAAATACCTTTCTTGCAATTCATACTCATCCCCCATATAATGTGAGCGATGAATACAAACCAGACGTCACTATTTCAAACCATGATCAAATGGCTCGTGCCCATTGCGGCAATCATCGCCTTTGGGGCATGGATGTACATTTCCCCCGAAGGCGCACTTGGTAAACTGGATGCCATCGGTTATGCAGTTTGCCACCGCATTGACGAACGTTCCTTCCAAATCGGAGACCGCCAGCTTCCGCTCTGTGCACGCTGCACAGGTGAATTCTACGCGGCAGGCGTTGCCTTGATCTTTCAGGTTTTTGTAAGCGGGAAACGCAGCAAACTCCCGTCGCGCGGAATCATCGCAGTCCTGATACTTTTCTTCCTCGCGTTCGGCATTGATGGAAGCAACTCCTATCTTTATTTGCTCAAACAAACTTCAGGAGGAGCGCTGGAGCAAATTCCCAATCTATATGTCCCCAACAATATCCTGCGTCTCTTTACAGGTTCAGGCATGGGAATTGCTCTTGCGGCGGTTTTGTATCCCGTTATCAATCAATCCATCTGGCGCGAAGTGGATGACCGTCGCGCCCTCGAATGGAAGAATTTTGGCATCCTCATCGCGTTGGTTGCCGTGCTCAACTTGCTCGTGCTGACAGACAGCCCCATCGTACTTTATCCCATCGCATACATCAGCGCGCTGGGCACATTGTCCCTGCTTGTTTTGGTATTCACCATTTTATGGATCATCATCATGAAACAGGATAATACCTTCGACAACATCCGCCAGCTTTGGCTTCCATTCGCCTCAGGCGTGACGTTGGCACTGCTCATGATCCTCAGCATTGACCTGCTCCGACTGCAATTCACCGGCACGTGGAATGGTTTTCCCGGGTTGACAGGATAACAACGAACCTCACAGAAATCCGTATGATAAGCAAGGCTGTTTTTGAAGAAGGAGAAAGAAAATGGAACTATTACTCGGCGTATTTTCTGCATTTGGCTTATCTGCCAGCGCAGGACTCAATGCGTACATTCCGCTGCTTGTGATCGGCGTCATCGCGCACTACTTCCCCAACACCCTCGCCCTCAGCCAGCCTTTTGACCTGATCGCCAACCCCTGGATTCTCATTCTGCTTGGCATTCTCGTCATCATCGAAATGGTCGCAGACAAAGTACCTGCTGTCAACCACATCAACGACTTGATCCAAACGGTTGTCCGCCCTGTGGCAGGAGCCATCGCTTTTGCAGCCAGCGCCAATGTCATCACTGAAGTCCATCCAGTCTTGGCGCTCGCTTGCGGTTTGCTTGTGGCTGGCAGCGTACACGCGGTCAAGGCAGCGGCTGTCCGCCCGGCTGTTACGGCTACGACAGGCGGCGCAGGCAATGTGCCCGTCTCCATAGCAGAGGATATCTTCGCCTTCCTCACATCTGTCCTGGCAATTGTCATCCCTCTCATCATGGGAACAATCACAATTGTCATCCTTGTGCTGGTCATTTGGTGGTGGTGGGATAGAAGGGAAAAAGCGCAGGCCGCCCGAGATACCCAACTTACAGGGAAAAAATTATGACAGAAGAAATCAACACTCCGCCCGAACAGCCGAGAAACAAAAAAACCATGCTTTATATTGCGATCGGTATCGCAGTTTTATGCTGTGCATGCTGCGGACTGGCGCTTATTTTTCAACTCGTGCTCCAAAATTCAGACTTCACACTTGTTAACATTTTCCCTCCAATTTTATAGTTTATAATGCACATACGTCATCGTTGTGCGATTTTCATATAAAGAAAAAAGGAGTAGTAATCATGAACGAAATGCCTGTCAACCCAAACGAAGAACAACCCAAGAAAAGTAACACTGGTCTTATCATCGGCATTGTTGTTGTAGTCTTGTTGTGTTGCTGTTGCGCAGTTGTCGCAGGCGGCTGGTTCTACGGCGATACCCTCGTCCAGTCCCTCGGCGTATAATTTTCGGTCCATCCATCAAAAAATCCCCTGATCACTTCAGGGGATTTTTTGATTCAAAATGCAGTTCAAGTTCCCGCAACCCCCCAAAGATTTTTGCCATCAATCCTTCGTCCAATCCCAAGTCTTCTAATTCATCTTTGTCCAACACCGTTTTTTCTCCATCTGCTGAAACCCACAAGTCCAAGGCCAGATCCACATACGAGACAGAGCTATCTTCAATGACAGCAGGCTTGGTGATGTTGCAATACCAGCCCTTCAATTTTCCATCATCACGATCATAGACCTCAAAGATGTTGTACCATTTATCTGTATAAAAAGTTTCCACAAAACGGTCATTGCGTTTCAATACGATATTCTGAAACGGCAGATCATCACGGTTGAAAAATGCTTCAATTGTGATGGAGTTTTCATCGCGGCTTAACTCCACGCCTTCGTATTGCCACGTCACTTCATCTGCGAGATTTTTCTTCAAGACTTTCATGCGAGACATTTTACCTGAACCGTCACGCTGACGACTTCGCCGATCTTCGGCGCATCTTTCATGTGGATGATTAAACCGCCTCTTCCTTTAACTTCAAACTGATCCCGCTTAAAAAGCACATCCTCCACTGTTAGTTGAATCTCACTCCCGCCAGCTTCTTTATCATTTAACAACACTGAAACTTTCTCACCCGTTCCATGCTTATGTTTACAAGTTAAAGAAAAAATACCAAACTCTGTTTTGACCTTATTCTCCGCAATCACTTCACCTTCGATGACATTTCCAATTCCCAAAAATTTCGCCACCACCGCGGACTGTGGATCCTTCCAAAGTTCATCGGGAGTCCCGTCACGGATGATGACGCCTTCGTGCAGAACCAAAATGCGGTCTGCAATGGTGAAGGCTTCCTCTTGATCGTGTGTGACATAGATGGCAGGGATTTTTGTCTTGTGCAGAATCATCCGCAACTCGTTGATCAAGTCTTCTTTCATGGCTCTGTCCAACGCGCCGAGGGGTTCATCGAACATCAATAGGCGGGGTTGGGGAGCGAGGGCACGCGCCAATGCAATGCGCTGCTGTTCGCCACCAGAGAGCTCGGTCACTTTACGCTTCTCAAACCCCGTCAAATTGACTTGCTCCATAAGAGCGGCTACGCGCAGTTGAATTTTATCCGTGGGAAGGTTGCGAATCTTCAAGCCGAAGGCGACGTTGTCAAAAACGTTCAGGTGAGGAAAAAGCCCATAGTCTTGAAAGACCAGCCCAAAGTCGCGGAGATGAGGCGGTGTCTGGGCGAGGTCAATGCCGTTG
>JAEURE010000149.1 GCA_016789485.1 Anaerolineales bacterium
GTCCGGTTCTGCAAATTGAACTTGAGCAGCAAATTGCGCAAGTGGGTTTTGACTGTTTCCGGCGAGATGCTGAGCCGTACTCCGATCTCTTTGTTGGTATAGCCTAAACACACCAGCGCCGCGACATCGCGTTCGCGCGTGGAAAGGGTTTCCCACTTTTTCCATAATTCATCCAAGGAATAATATTGGGTGAGGCCGGCGGCCAGCAGGTCTTGGATCAAATCATCTTCAGGTCGCCCTTCGTGCGGGGAGAGGGTGGTCAGGGTCACTTGCATCGACTCACTGACCTGATATTTACGAGGGGCGGATAACGGACGCAAGCCTATCACGGACAACAGTTTGCGCCAGATAGACATGCCGGGATTATAACAGAACGTAAGTTCTAATTATTGAAACTAAGCATAATTCTTTGCAATGCAATAAAACAGGGCAAGCACTAATGCTTGCCCTGTTTTTATATCACAAGGTCACTATCAAATCGACTTGTGGAATTAAATCTGATCTATTGGGATAAATCCCAGCTTTCTTGATTTTTCCTTGTTTCGGTCTTTCAAATCTTTTGGCAGTGTCATCGACTAGTACAGTTAAATCAAGTTTATTGGGATGAATCCCAGCTGGCGTGCTTTTTCTTTAATGGCTTGTTTTAACTCGGTCAAATTACTGGACGATGATTTTGACAAAGACGGCTTTGCCGAATGTCACTCCAGCGGCATTGGCCATTTGCCATGCACTTGTGTATTCACCAATGGCTGTTGGCGCTTTAAAACTGACGGATATATCCACTTCCTGCCCAACCTGAACGACGGTGCCAAGCGGAATGGGTTGTCCATCCATGCGTTCGCCGTAGGAAAAAGTCAATCTGTACCCGTCTCCCCAGGCGCATGAGCCTATATTTTTGATCTTCCAGGTTTTTACGAATTCCTGACCGGGTGTCATCGCTGTACCATCCAGAATAGTGACATCCACAGTCGCGTTGTCAAAAGAGAGGTTGTCGCAGAGCACGCCCGGCGTACCTAATGCAATTTGGGTTGGGTCGGTTGAAAAGGCAGTGGTGGGAGTTTCTGTGGGAACCTCAGGTGCGGGCGTTTCAGTTGGCGGTTGGGAGGTGGGGGTGAAAGCGGCGGCGGTCAACGTAAATTCCGCTACCACTGTATTTGCTGCTGAAGTGCGGATTGCCATAATATCCGGCGTTGGCTCAATCGGCGTGGCGGGCGCGCAAGCGGCAAGCAGGAAGACGATCATTAGCATGTAAACGGACGATCTGGTTTTCATGGTTTCTCTCCTACTGTTCCACGGACGTGAATTTCATGAAGACAAGCGAGCCAAACAAGCCGCCGGCGTCATCTTTTAATTTCCAAGCCCAAACATATTCACCCAATTTCTTTGGTACTGTGAAGTTGATTTTGAAAACCCCTGTCTGACCGGGTTTGATCGGGCTTGTGCCAAGAATAAATTCATCTTTTCCGAAATATCCAATGACGGCACCTTCCGGGCTGCTTGAATATTCCGGACGGAAGGAGAACGAGTATCCTTCATCCCATGTACAGGTGCCTGTGTTCAGTATTTCAAATGTTTTTATCATTTCTCTACCAGCCAGGAGGGTGGCGCCATCGTAGGGGGCAGATTCTCCTATAAACCAGCCATCGTTACAACCGTTTGTTGTAGGTAATGTGGAGTAAGCTCCCGCAGTCGGCGCGACAGATGGCAGGGCCAAAGGGGTCAATCCGGGTTGTTGGGTATTAAAAGCAAACGGTGTGTTTGTACTAAAGGCCCCTGCTGTAGGGATTAAGCCAGACGTAGCCGTAGGCTGTGGAGTATCAGTCGGCTGAGCGGTCGGGGGGAGTGCTTGGGCGGTTTGTGTCTGGTCCAGTGCGGCTTGGGTGAGCACAGCGCCAAACGCCTGCGTCTGTATTACACCCGGGTCCACTGTGGGCGGTGGAGTGGCTCCCATGTTGCATGCACTCAGGGCAATAGTAAACACCATTACGCCTGCCAGCCAAATTGACTTGCGAGAAATCATATTGTAGCCTCCAAAAATGGTTATCTTTATTATAACGCACCTATGGAGTGGCTGTAGTTGTGGGTGTCGGCGTCTCAGTAGAGGTGGCAGTGGGGGTGAAAGTCGAAGTAGCTGTGGATGTTGCAGTGATCGTCGGAGTCAACGTTCCTGTACCAGTAGCAGTGGGCGTTTGAGTCTGAGAAGGAGTCTGGGTGGGCGGGGGATTTCCCTGCCGAATAATATGCGGATTAAGCCAGATGGCAAAGTCATTGTTATTTCCGCCATTTGCACTTACCACAAGGATAAATTTCACGGTTTGCCCAGCCAGGCTGCTAAGATCCAGGTCAACTGGGTAGTATTTTCCTTCGTACACTTCCTGCCAGCTTGCCAGCGTTTTTGTGTTTCCGCCAACTTTATAATCCAGGCGGAAAGTCACATTGCATTTCTTTGCGTTGTACTGACAATTAACAAGGGTCCGGAAACGATCCCCCGCCTGCACAGTAAAAGAGGGGAATTGCCCGCTAATGAAACCATTGTTTTTATCCTGCGGGAATGTCAGCAGCCCAGGCTCATCGTCAGTGGAGCCATCTTCCAATTTCGGCGCATCTAATTTCAGCACGAAACCTTTCGAGTCTCCATCTGCTCCGGGGCAGGGGAGTGCTGTGCTGCCATTGGACCATTCCGCGCTGCAATAACTATTTGCAAAATTAAAGGCGGCATAGGAGGGACCTCCAACCCTAATGTCCACCCAAAAAGCCGTATCCGCCAGATTTCCAATCCCAAATAAAGTACCGGCGGTATTGCGCAGTTTCCAATAACCGCGATAATTTCCATCCTTACCTGGAGCGGTGAAAGTAACGGGAATTTCGATATATTGTCCGGGGTTTACAGTACCAGCAAGCGCCACCGCAGACGGCCCGCTCAAGGGATCTCCGCCTGTGAAGACAAGCGCATAGGATGTTGTCCATGTGCATGTACCCACGTTTTTGATGCGCCAGATTTTGACGAAGGTATTGTTCCTTGCTACGAGGCTTCCATCCGGGTAGGTGACATCGCCGAGGAACTGCGCCGCATCGCATCTGGACACCGTGCCTGATCCTCCTGAAGTGACAGTGTTCGTGGCTGGAAGTGATGTTCCGACCGTGGCGGTTGGCAGGGGCAAACCGGGCGTGACGGTATAGCCCGTTTGTGTGCCGGCAGCTTCCAGGGTCTGGGCTGAGGCGGTGTAGAGTCCATTTAGGGTGGCGAATGTATCCGGGGTCGCAGAATTCCCGGGGGCATTACAAGCCAGTTGAGCGATCAAAATCACAAAGACTGAGAGACTAATGGTTAATTTTCTGGATAGCATGGTTCCTCCGTTAGGTGTTCCGAATTAAGACGAACGGAAGGCGTAAATGGTTCCTGCGAAATTAATAAGAATACTGCCAGAGATTTTACAACTGAGCGTGAAATCTATGGCAGTATTGGTTTGGGTTAACGAGGTGTTCTATCTTTATGGGCAGACAAACTCAAAATCCACTTGATATTTTTGTTTGATGGGCTCCGTGATCACAAATGCGATCCATTTGGGGCCTTGCGTATTTGCGCGCCCAAATTTCCATTCGCGGATAAACGTTTTGGTGGTTGCGGATTCCATAAAGTATCCTTTTGAATTTGAGTTGTTGCCGTCGCTTTGGTTCCAATTGTAGGTGAATTCGAGCGGCCCGGTGGTTGCTACAGTGGCGTAGACTGTAACAACTGTATTTGCAGGACAGCCATATTTTGGGTCGCGGGTATAGCTCGTTACCACAGATGCGATTCCATATTTTGGCTTTTGCGCCGATGAAACGGCAATCTCCGTGTAAAAAGCTGAATTCAAATAACCCACGCCGAAGTTGTTATTGTCAGGCGTCTGAAGTTTCCATTCGGAACGATAGGTTCCATCTGTCGCGGGGGCGATCAAGACAAGCGAGATTGGCAGGGTCTGTCCGGGGCCAACAACTTGGGGCAGGTTATAGACATATCCTCCACCCAAAAGATCACCATCCCAGAAAATAATCTTGTAGTTTGTATCCCATACGCAGGTGCTTGTGTTTGTGATCTCCCATGTCTTGGTAAATTGTTCGCCGGGTTTAAAGACCGTGCCGTCTACGATATTTTCGCTTTTCAGGCTTGCGCTGGCGCACTGAGAGTAGGATGAGTTAACAGGAAATGTCGGAGAAGGGGATGCAAGCGGTGCAAGCGGGGTCAACTGTTGGAAGGGCGTTTTGGTTGGAATGGCTGCCGCGGAGGGTGTTTCGGTATTTGGAACTTGAAGTGTGTTCTGCGCAGCAACCGTCTGCGCGACAGATGTCTGAATGACCGCTGTGGCTTCCCCTGTAGGAGTGTTTGCGCCGCAGGAGGCAATCAGCAGGCTTGTTATTGTCGTAATGCTAAAAAGTAAATATTTTGTTTTTCGGGTCATTTTTTTCCTTTCATATACAGAAATTATTATACTGTTAAAAGAGAGCGCCCGGAAAACCGGGCGCTCTACTATTAATGCCTGCTAATCTTTACGGACAGGTAAACGATGCCCTTCCGAATTGCTGGTTATTGGGAGTGATGATGTAAACATCGATCCAGTGGGTGCCTGGGCTGCTTGTAGTCCAGGTGTAGCTGTCGGATTGGGTTCCGGCAGAAGCAAATGTCAGGCTTTCATTGGGAACTGTGGCTCCGTCATCAAATTTCCATGTGTATGTCACGGTCCCCGGTCCGTTTGTGGTGATGCTTGCCGTGGCAGTGAAGCCGTTGCAGCCACCCGTGTTTGTGAAATTAACGCTGGTCACTGCGAAGGGAGGAGCAGATGTATTTGTAGCAGTGGCCGGATTCTGGGCTTTGATCTGCACGTAGAATCTCCCGAATAGAACGCCAGCAGCGTCTCGTATTTTCCAGCTGCCGGTGTAATCGCCGGGAGTGGCGGGTGCAGTCAAGTTAACTGAAATATCCACGGTTTGGCCGGGGTTGACGTTGCCTGCAAGCGCCTGGGTCGTGGGTCCATTCATGGAATTTCCATCAGAGAATACGATGGCATAGGCAGGGGTCCATGTGCAGGTGCCGCCATTCCGTAACCGCCATGTTTTTGTAAAGGTTTGTCCGGGGGTGATGATCGTCCCATCAGGGATGGTTACATCTGAAACGAATTGCATCACATTGCAGTTCGATGTGGCCGATGCAATCGGGGTATTTGTATTAATTGTCAAAGGGGTGGGTGTAATTGTTTGAGTGACAGCGAATGGGGTGTTTGTGTTGGTTATCGCAGGAGTTGCGCTGAGCAAAGCCTCCACAGTCTGTGCGGCTGCAGTAAGGCCGGCTTCTTCGCTTTGGTCGCCTGAAGGAAGGTTGCATGCGCCAAGAAATAGCATGACGACGATCAGCAGGTGGAATATATGTTTTCTCTTGTTCATTTTCTCTCTCCTTTATTTCTTAAATATTTTACCGCAAGAATAAAATTGCCTGTCCCTGGCTGCTGAGGGAATCAAAAACAGGAGTAGCCAAAACTCCTGTTTGTTGATTCCGTTTCGAGATTAAGGATGATGCGAGTGTCAGGCGGTTTCAACGTGCGCGCCAGCCATCCACAATCCTAGTTGTTCACGGGTGGTCTTTTTCGCATCCACAACCGCGACGATCTGGCCGCGATACATAACTGCGATGCGGTCGGAAAGCGCCATGATCTCATCCAACTCGGCGGATATGAGCAGAACTGCCACGCCGCGATCGCGCATTTTGATGATCTCGCTATGGATGTATTCGATGGAGCCAACATCCAAGCCGCGAGTGGGTTGATTGGCAACGACAAGCTTTACATTGCTGCGACTTAACTCACGCGCCACGATCACTTTTTGCTGATTGCCGCCAGAGAGTTTGCCCGCATTGACAAAGGGGGATGGAGTACGCACATCAAATGCGCTGATGAGTTTACGCGAGTTTTCATCGAGTGCTTTTGGCTGGAGGACGCCGCGAGAACTAAAAGGCGCATGGTAGTAATCGCAAAGCACCATATTGTCTGCAACAGAATAGGAGAGGACTAGCCCGTGGCGCTGACGGTCTTCAGGGATGTGAGCCAGGCCTGCTTCGGTTATGACGCGTGGCGATTTGCCAGTTAGGTCATTTCCGTCGATGGTAACTTTTCCGCTGGTGGGGTGGCGCAACCCGGTGAGCGCTTCGGAAAGTTCGGTTTGCCCATTGCCTTGCACGCCGGCGATGCCGAGTACTTCGCCGCCTCGGACTGTAAAGGATACATTGTGGACTGTTTCCAGGTTGCGTTGGTCGCGTACAGAAAGCCCTTCCACTTTGAGGATATCTTCATGGGCTTCATGGTCTTTCTTATCCACGGTAAGAATGACCTGACGGCCAACCATCATGTTTGCCAATTGAGCGGAATCGGTCTCAGATGGTTTGACAGTGTTGATGACACGTCCCGCACGCATGACGGTGATGCGATCTGCCACAGCAAGAACTTCCTTAAGTTTGTGCGTGATGAAGATGATGGAAACGCCGCGCGCTGTCAGATCCCGCATGATGCGGAAGAGGTCTTCTGCTTCCTGCGGGGTCAGCACTGCGGTGGGTTCATCAAGGATCACAATCTCTGCATTGCGATATAGGGTTTTGACAATTTCAACGCGTTGTTGAATTCCCACGGGTAAGGGACCAACCAAAGCATTCGGGTCGACGTCAAGGCCATATTGTTTGGAGATCTCGGTTATTTTTTCGGCAACAGTTGCGCGGTCGAGTGAGCCGCGTTTTGTGATTTCATCACCGAGCATGACATTT
>JAEURE010000014.1:0-10106 GCA_016789485.1 Anaerolineales bacterium
CCGGCCAACTGGACCGTCGACTCGGCGTTGCCGCTGGCATCCTTCTTGCCGCCATTGAAGGACGACAAAGCTAGTAGATTCACTTCAGCCCTCATCTTTCTTCTTTCCTCTTTGTCGTGGAGAAGAGGAAAGAAGAAAGAAAATAAAATGCCCAACACTCCCCTTTTTGCCGGACTTGTAATTGATGAAGCGGGCCACCCTGCCGAGTCCGCTTTTATTGGAAGCGAACCCGCCTACGTAGTGGACGATGACGGCTTCAAACGCCATATCCCCGCCGAGCAGGTGGACCGTGCCGTGCTGGCTCAAATGGCTGAAATGATGAAAGGCAGCGAAGACCTTATCTCCGAGCAGACCGCAAAAATGCTCGGGCAGGAAGACCCTTTCTCAAAAGCCATCATCGAACAGCAACTGAAAAACATAGACAAGCAGTTCGACGCCCTCATGCAAAACGGCATCCCCGAAGACATGCGCGCCTATCTCGGGATGATGGGTTTCAAAGTGGTCATCAATTACCATGGTGAGATCGTACGGGTGGAACAGCCTGGCAGCGCAGGCGGTGATGAAGGTGAAGAATAAAACAAAACTCCGAGGTCTAAAAGACCTCGGAGTTTTTTTATACCTTCTCCACCACCCAAAAATGGGACAAGCCAAATACCTTCAGCGGCGTGGCTTCTAGAAATTGCAACATTGCACGCAAGAATTTTCCCAACGATCCAAACCTAGCAATGATATTGTCGTACGCGCCGAAGATGACTGTACGCTCGATAAATTTCACGGGCAGACCGTCAAATAATTTTTGCATATCGCGCCGCGAATACACACGCACATGCGGAGCAAGTTTGTCGCGCAGGGCGTGCGGAAGATAATTCACGAAGAGCTTGTTGCCAAAATAATATTTCCCCTTCCAAAAAATCCCGTGCGTTTCAAAAGGATAGCCGCGGTTCGGGCAAAAGATGACCGCGCGCCCGCCTACCCGCAGCACACGCACCATCTCTTCAATCGCGGAGCGGTCACTCTGCACGTGTTCGATCACTTCATGGCTGAGAATCAGGTCAACGGTCGAAGCGGGAAGCGGGATGGATTCCCCTGCAGCGTTGAATATTTTATCGGAATTGACTCGCGCTTCACGCGCCCGCTCAAAGTCATATTCCAAACCGATCACATCCGCGCCGAGGACGGATAGCTTTTCTACATACATTCCCACCCCGCAGCCGTTTTCAAGCACTCGCCCATGAATGCGTTCTCCTGCAAAACGTACAATCATATCGAGGCGGCGTTGTTGCCCATCACGCCACACATAGGAAGGTTCTCCGCGCAGCGCGGCTTTTTGCATATCTCTTTCATTCATATTCAAGATTATACCTTGCGCCTTCACTCTCTCTATGCTAAAATTTTAGCTGTAAGGACAACCCAATAGAGAAGACGCCGAGAAGTGGGTAGCCCCCACTTCTTCGCTTGTTAAATAGGAGTATGGAGCAGGTAGCATGGCAAAAAACGATTTCGCATTAGCTTTCAATGAAGTGCTTGAGGAAAAACAATTAGCCAAGGATATTGTCGTTTCAGCAATTGAATCGGCGATGGTATCCGCGTATCGACGCGCGGTAGGCGCATCCACAGCACAGCACGTGGAAGCAAAATTGGACCCTGAGACCGGGTTCGTCACTGTCTATGCCGAGAAGGAAGTAGTGGAAGACAGTGTCATTGACGCGCGCACCGAAGTGCTTTTGGACGAGGCTCGCAAGGTCAACCCTGAAGTGCAGCCCGGTGACATGCTCGTTGTTGAATCGACCCCCGCAGACTTCGGTCGCGTGGCGGCTCAGACGGCACGTCAGGTCATTCAACAGCGCATCCGCGAGGCGGAACGTTCCAATCAAATGCAATATTACGAGCGTCAGGTCGGCGAGATCGTTTCAGGTTTGGTACAGGCGATCAATGCACAAGGTGTCACCATCGGTTTGGATATGAAAGCCGAAGGTGTAATGCCGAACAACCAGAAGATTCCCGGTGAGCGTTTGAAATTGCATGACCGCGTCCGTGCGGTGGTCATGGAAGTGAAGGATGGCACACGCGGTCCGCAGATCGTTCTTTCCCGTGCCCATCGCAACTTCCTGCGCCGTTTGCTGGAGAACGAAGTCCCTGAAATTTATCACGGCATCGTGGAGATCCGCGCAATCTCACGCGAGCCCGGCGCACGCGCAAAAGTGGCTGTCTCTGCCACACAACCAGGGATTGACCCTGTAGGCGCTTGTGTAGGCATCAAGGGCGTTCGTATTCAAGCCATCGTGAAGGAATTACACGACGAAAAGATAGATATCATCCAATGGGATCAAGACCCCATCGTTTATATTTCCAAGGCTATCAGCCCGGCCCGCGTAAACGGCGTGTATCTGGTGGATAATGAAGGTGCGCGCACTGCCACAGTTGTGGTGGGCGAAGATCAACTCAGCCTCGCCATTGGGCGAGATGGACAGAACGCCCGTCTTGCTGCGAAGTTGACCGGTTGGCGCATCGATATCAAGTCTCTCAGCGAAGCAGCAGGTGACTCACTCCATAAGTTAGAAGGAGATGAATCTCTTGCGGCAATGCTGCCTGCGGTCGTAGAACAAATTCCGCAAATCCAGGAAATCCTCGCAAAGAAGGCGGAAAACCGCCCGATCACTCCCGAGGAATATACGGCTCTCGGTCAATTCGTGGATCGTGTGGAACGCCGCACGATCCAGATCAAGGAAGAGGCTGCCCGCGAAGTGGAAGAACGCACATCCACAGCACGCGCGGAAATTCCAGCTGCCGCCTTCAACACGCCTCTTGATCAGTCGGGCATTAAGGAACATATCTTCAATATCCTTGTCGAAGCTGGCTTCGAAAATGTCGGCGACTTGATGTTTGCAATGAAGACGGATGCAAATAAGGTGCTTGGACTGGCTGGCATTGGCTCCAAGGCTATTCAGAATATTGAAGAAGCATTGGGCGCTTTGTCCTTCCCTGAACCTGAGCCCGCACCGGAAGCCATTCAGGTTGAAGAACCTGTTGTTGCTGAAGCACCGGTAGTGGTGGAACCTGTTGGGGTGGAGGAACTGCCTGCAACGAAGAAAGCAGCCGAAGGCAAGAAAGAAGCGAAGAAAGTCGTCGAAGAAGAGGAAGACGAGAACGCCAAGGATGGCGTCTCACTCGATGAACTGTTCAAAATGAAGCCTGAAATCTTCCAGACCCCGGCCGTCGAAGATGAATCTGACGACAAGAAAAAGGGCAAGAAGGTCAAGAAAAAGGGCGTGGCATTAGAGTTTGACGAAGATCTCGGCACGGTGGTTGGCCGCAAGAAACACAAACGCGGCGACGATGCCGGCGGCGAGGATTGGTAGAAATTTTAATCCCTCCTCCATTTTGGAGGAGGGGGATGAATCGAAGGTGAAGAAAAAACCTGTCCAACGTGTAAAGCATGTGCCCCAACGCACTTGTGTGGGATGCCGCGAAGTGTTGCCCAAAAGGCAAATGCTGCGGATTGTGCGTACCGCCGAAGGGGTGCGCGTGGATCTGACCGGTAAACTGGCTGGCAGGGGCGCATATCTACACGACCGTCGCGAATGCTGGGTGCGCGGTTTAAGGGGGGCTTTAGCTCATGCACTTAAAGCAGAGCTCACTGCAGAAGACCGCAGTGAATTGGAAAATTTTATGGATACATTGCCACAGGATCAGGTTGATCCTGTGGAGACCAACAAGTAACAGCATGTGAACGATTAGCCACTCGCTGACAGGCTCCTTGTTGGAACGCAGAAGTATATGGATTTTGAAAGATTGAATCCATCATTCGAGAAGGAGGTGGCCTATGAGCAGCAACGGTAACAAGATTGAATTACCCGCCAGCATCGTGATCCGCGATCTGGCGCAAAAGATCGAAAAAAGCCCTATTGACCTGATCAAAAAATTGATGACCAATGGTGTAATGGCAACCATTAACCAGACTGTGGATTTTGACACAGCGGCGATTGTGGTTGGCGAATACGGATTCGAGGCGGTGCTTGAAGCCTCAGAGGAAGATGCCGCAAAAGAGGAAACGGGTGAGGTTCCGCTCTGGCGTCAGATGATCGCCGGGGAAGACAGCTCACAGTTAAAGCCGCGCGCTCCCGTCGTGACAATCCTTGGGCATGTGGACCACGGCAAGACAAGTTTGTTGGATGCGATCCGTTCCACGGAAGTGGCTGCGGGCGAAGCAGGCGGCATTACCCAGCACATTGGCGCATATCAAGTTGAGAAGAAGGGACGTCTGATCACCTTCCTCGACACCCCCGGCCATGCCGCATTCACGCAGATGCGCGCACGCGGCGCACAAGGCGCAGATATTGTTGTGCTTGTCGTTGCAGCGGATGACGGCGTGATGCCCCAAACAAAAGAAGCAATTGCCCATGCAAAGGCAGCGCGTGTGCCGATCATGGTTGCATTGAATAAGATCGACAAGCCGAATGCAAACCCCGACCGTGTGAAACAGCAGCTTGCGGAAATGGAACTCGTCCCTGACGACTGGGGCGGCAACACCATGGTTGTCCCTGTTTCTGCAAAACAAAAACAGGGCATTGAAGACCTGCTCGAAGGCATTCTGCTTGTGGCAGACAGCAACGACATCAAAGCCAATCCCAATGGAAAAGTCATTGGCACGGTCATCGAAGCCGAACTGGATAAATCCAAAGGTGTGCTGGCAACCCTTCTCGTTCAAAACGGCACACTCGAATCTGGCGACAATGTTGTAGCTGGCATCGCCCACGGAAAATTACGTGCGATCACAGATTACAAAGGCAAGCCGATCAAGAAAGCGGGTCCTTCCACGCCGGTAGCTGTCATGGGACTTAGTGATGTTCCCTCCGCTGGGGATATTTTCCAGGTTGTGAAAACGGACAAAGAAGCGCGCGCCATCGTACAAGAACGCCTGGAAGCGATCAAGACACAGGCTCAGTCGCGTAAGAAAGTCTCATTGGAAGACTTGTTCGCAAACGTTCAGGCAGGTGAGGCGAAGGAACTTAATCTCATTGTCAAAGCGGATGTACAGGGATCGCTCGAACCCATTGTCACAGAGTTGAACAAACTTGGCGAAGGGGAGATCGGGCTGCACATCCTCCACGCAGAAACAGGCAATATTGGAAATAACGATGTGATGCTTGCATCTGCGTCAAAAGCGATTATCATCGGCTTTAACGTCCAAGCAGATGTGGATGCCCGCCGTATGGCTGAAAAAGAAGGCGTGGACTTGCGCCTGTACGAGATCATCTACCGCATGACCGAGGATATCGAGAAAGCCCTCAAAGGTATGCTCGAACCCAAGCTTGTGGAAAAGACCCTTGGCCGTGCCCAGGTTTTGCAGGTGTTTACCGCTTCGAAATTTGGACGAGTGGCAGGCTGCAAAGTTACAGACGGCGAACTCAGGCGCGGTGCGAAAGTACGTCTCTACCGCGGCACGGATATTGTGTACGAAGGCGATCTCTCTTCACTGCGTCATGAAAAAGAAGACGTCAAAGAGATCCGCCAGGGATTTGAATGCGGCGTAGGCTTCAAAAGCTTCAACGACATTCAACCGGGCGACATGCTGGTTTGTTATATCGTAGAATAAAAGGTAAAGGGGCAGAGTCATCTCTGTCCCTAATTGATTATGCCATCAGGAATTCGGTTACAACGCATTGCAGATCGTGTAAAACAGGAACTTGCAGAGATGCTCATCCGCGAGGTGAGTGACCCGCGCCTGAAACAGATCTTTGTGACAGACGTAAAGATAGACAGGGAACTTGCCTTTGCAGATGTCTATGTTTCGGCTGTGGAAGGTGCATCCCGTGCACCGGAAGTTCTCGCCGGACTTGAATCCGCTTCCGGGTTTATGCGGCGCGCACTCTCCGCAAGAGTGGAAGTCCGCGCATTTCCCAAACTAAGATTCCATTGGGACCCAACCCCGGAACATGCAGACCATATCGAAAAGATATTGTCAGGGTTAAGAGAAAAGAAATAGAATATGTCATTACGATGGCTCTTTTGTCTTCGTAGTGACATATAAATTTTGGAGGATTGGAAATAGTGAATAAACAACTTACAGGGGAGATAAAAGATAGATTGGCTGTTGCGAAGAAAATTGTCATTGCTTCGCATGTCAGACCGGATGGGGATGCGATTGGTTCATTGCTAGGACTGGGATTAGCCCTGCGCGACGCAGGTAAATCCGTACAGATGGTCCTCGCAGATGGCGTACCTTCCTCCTTCAAATACCTTGATGGCAGTGAACTCATCCAAAAAGAGCCGAAGGGAGAGCACGATACCTTCATCACCGTGGACTGCGCCGATTTCAAACGTACGGGAAAAGTATTTGAAAATTTTGGACAGCCTGATATCAACATAGATCATCACGTTACCAACGAAAAATTTGGAAAATTAAATCTGATCGAAGCAGAAGAGGTTGCCACCGCTGCGATCCTCACCAACCACCTGCCTGAGTGGGGACTGAAGATCACAAAACCTGTTGCGGCCGCATTATTGACCGGTGTCATCACCGATACACTTGGTTTTCGCACATCCAACACCACACCAGAATCACTTCGTCAGGCTGCGACCTTAATGGAAGCGGGCGTGGATATGCCTGAGATTTACATGCGCTCCCTTGTACGCAAATCATTTCCGGCCGCCAAGTTTTGGGGCGCAGGACTCTCCAGCCTTGAAAGCAAAAATGGTATTGTGTGGGGTACACTCACCGTGGCAGACCGCAAATCCGCGGGATACGGAGGTAATGACGATGCCGACCTCATCAACATGATTTCAGCCATCGACGGGAACAAAGTGGGAATGGTTTTCGTTGAACAGACGAATAATCATGTAAAAATCTCCTGGCGCGCGCTTGCCCCGGGAGTGGATGTTTCTGCGGTAGCACAATACTTTAAAGGCGGAGGTCATGCCGCTGCTGCAGGAGCAGATATCGAGGGAAGTTTGAGCGAAGTTCAAAAAGAAGTGCTAAAAAAGACGAGAGAGCTATTGAAATTGTAAGGAATGTCGGAACACAGTCTTATTGCAAATTAAGATAAATGTGTCATAATTTAATTACCCAAAGGATTCAGGAGGAATAATTCAAATGAATAGCCAAGACATAAAGAACGCAATTTCCGGCGCGCTTGTTGTAGACAAACCGGTTGGAATGACATCCCACGATGTAGTCCAGGCGATACGAAATGGAACAGGTCTGCGTCGCGCAGGACACACAGGGACACTTGATCCACGTGCCTCTGGCGTGCTCGTTATCCTGGTTGGTCCTGCCGTACGCTTAAGTGAGTATGTATCTGCATCCGATAAACGCTACCAAGCCATTATCCGCTTAGGCGGCTCGACTGATACATTCGACGCAGAGGGCAAGGTCACTTTATCGAACGACCCGCTCAATGTTACCGAAGCCCAGTTTGAAGAAGCTCTCAAGACGTTCGTAGGCGAAATAGAACAAACTCCCCCGCCGTACTCTGCCGTCAAAGTGCAGGGACGCAAAGCCTACGAAATGGCACGCAAAGGCGAGGAAGTTGATCTCGAGCCGCGCAAGATCACCGTGCATCACCTGGAAGTTCTTGAATGGACTCCGCCCGAAGTTGTCATTGATGTGCACTGCTCTTCCGGCACATACGTTCGTTCGCTCGCGAATGATCTCGGTGTGAAGCTGGGGTGTGGAGCCTACCTGGTCGGATTGCGCCGCACCAAAAGCGGACGCTTCTCCTTGCGCGATTCAGTGCCTTTGCGAAAATTGCAGGAAGCCTTCACCGCAGGCAATTGGTATCAATATCTCATCCCCGCTGCAGAAGCGCTTGGTGACTGGCCCGCCGTGGAACTCAACCCCGATGAAGTGGAAGGCGTACGCCACGGTCATCGTGTAAAAGTTGTTGGTGAGCCCACAGTAACCAAAGTCCGTGGTGTGAGCACACAAGGCGAACTCGTTGCATTGATGGAGCTCGTCACCAGCGAAGACGGCTCCCCCGAATGGCAGCCCAAGAAAGTCTTCTTCACTTCAGATTAATATATGTCATTGCGAGGAATATGCTCCTCCCGACGAAGCAATCTCCAAAATAAATTGGGGATTGCTTCGGGTTAGCAGCCTCGCAATGACATGATGCCGCCAACATGGCGGCTTTTTTATACTATGCAACATTATCATTCCCTCGAAGCAGTATCCCTACAAACCTCATGGCTCACCATTGGCGTCTTTGACGGCGTCCATCGCGGGCATCGCGAAATCATCCATAAACTTGTCAAGGATGCGCATGCACATCACGCGCCAGCCGTTGTGTTGACCTTTGATCCGCACCCAGCCGCTGTATTAACCGGCAAGGAGATTCGCTGCCTCACCACACCGGATGAACGCGCAGATTTACTCGCCGGGCTTGGCGTGGATGTAGTCATCACCCAGCGCTTCACACGTGACCTGTCCACTGCCACTGCTCTTGAATATATGACTCGTCTGAAAGAGAGTCTCAGCCCCGCGCACCTGCTCATCGGCTATGACTTTGCCCTTGGCAAAGGACGCGAAGGCAATGCCACCCGCCTGACGGAGATCGGTCGGGAACTGAGGTATGCCGTCGAGATCGTACCAGCTCTCAGCGACGAAAGCGGCGTAATCTCGTCTACAGAAATACGAAAACTGATTTCCACAGGCAATCTCGCCGAAGCTTCAAAACTGCTCGGCTATCGGTATCAAATAGGCGGCGAAGTCATCCACGGCGCAGGACGCGGGAAAACCATCAATTTCCCCACGGCAAACATTGATTATCCAAAGGGAAAAGTGATGCCGCCAAACGGGATTTATGCCTGCTGGGCGCATTTGGGCGAACAGAAATTCATGGCAGCCACGAATATCGGGCTTAACCCAACCTTTACGCCGGAACGACAGGTCCCCAGCCTGGAAGCCTATCTTCTGGATTTTGATCGTGACATTTACGGCGAGACTATGCAGTTGGAATTCGCTGCCCGCCTGCGGGATGAAATTCGATATACCTCAGTGGATGCGCTCATCAAACAGATCCATGACGATGTGGATAAGACAAGGAGCCTGCTCTCATGAGAAACCGCGCAGGTATCATTCTGATTGAAGAGGACAAACTTGCGCTCATCGAACGTCACAGGCAGGGACTGCACTACTTTGCTTTTCCGGGCGGCGGCATTGACAAGGGTGAAAGTGCCGAACAAGCGGCGATCCGTGAGGCGGAAGAGGAATTGGGGATCGTGGTTGGAATTCAACACAAAGCGGCGGAAATCATTTTTAAGAAGAGCAAACAAATTTATTTTTTGGTCAAACGAATTGGCGGGGAATTTGGAACTGGCAGCGGCGAGGAATACGGCGAGTATGATCCCGCTCATGGAACCTATCTTCCGATATGGATGCCGCTGGAGGATGTTTTAATTAAAAATGTTGTGCCGCACATGCTTGCGGAATTCGTCGTACGTTCACACAGGGAAGGGTGGAAGAAAGAATTTGTTGTTATGATTGAAGCATAGAAAATCGTACAGGGGAGAAATATATATCTCGAACTGCAACCAGTTCCACTTCCAAAAAGATGCGCAAGGGGAACATTCCATATCATCCTTCGTCTACTTTATAACGCCGAAATACCCATATCCAAACTGGAGGATGAAATGAAAGCAAATGTTCGAGTACCTGCCTTGTTCGTCTTGTTAAGTGCGCTGCTTCTCAGCGCATGTGGAGGAGCTGCGCCTGCTGCAACCGAAGCTCCCGCATATTTTGAGGAAGCGCCTGCCATGGAGGCGCCTGCGGCGCAAAGCGCTGCGGATGGAATTGCCAAAGAGGAAAGTGGATCGTCTGCTGCACTGCCGGGAGATGCCGTGTTCAACACCGGCGCAGACTCACCCATCGCCGCTACGAACCACATGATCATCAAAAGCGGTGAAATAAAACTGCTGGTGGAAAGCACAGACAACGCTATTGACCGCGCCACCCAGATCGTTGGTGATGCAGGTGGGTATATTGTCAGTTCGCGGGTTTGGTACCAGCCTTATTACGATGGAGAAAATTATAAATACGCCACTGTCACCATCGGCGTACCCGTCCAGCAATTTGAACGGACTCTCAGCCGCCTGCGCGGGCTCGCCGT
>JAEURE010000014.1:10202-19351 GCA_016789485.1 Anaerolineales bacterium
TGTCCAAGTATTGGATGAGACCGCTTCCGGCGAAGATGTGACCGACCAATTTGTGGATCTGCAATCACAGCTCACCAATCTCGAAGCCACCCGCGAACGTATCAAATCTTTTCTCGATCAGGCAAAAACTGTGGATGAAGCCCTGCGCATCAATCAGGAACTTTCCAATATAGAAGCGCAGATCGAACAAATCAAAGGGCAGATGAACTATCTGCAAGATCGTTCATCCTACTCCACCATCACGATCAACTTTGAACCAGTCCTGCCAGAAATTCTTCCCACCCCCACTCCCGAACCAGAACCCTGGCAGACCGGCAAAACATTTGAGAAGTCAAAAGAAACTGTTATCGGAGCTTATCAAGGCATTGTCGAATTGCTGATCTGGTTCTTCGTGGTCTTTGTCCCGATCATGTTGCCGCCCGCCTTCCTCATCTGGCTGCTTTGGAAACTATTCACACGCAAGCCAAAGAAACCAGCACAACCTTAAAATTAAAAATCGTCAGGCAATGAGCCTGACGATTTTGATTTACACCCTGATCTTCCATAACTCCGTGGAATGATCGAACCCGCGAATCTCGGATTGAAAACGAGACATTGAATTGGGAGCCGCGTTCTTTTCCAAGAACGCCAGCACTTCAGGGTCATTGCGAATTGGCTCGGAGAGGATCAATTCACCGCCCGTGGAAAAATGCGGCAGACGAGCCGCAATATTCACAGTGGAGCCGAAATAGTCCAACCTGTCATTCAAATTGACAACAATGCACGGCCCATAATGAATTCCTGCCTTAATGGATAACGGCGGTTCACCCCGCGCTGACAATTGTTTCTGCACATCCCAAATCGCTTTCACTGCTGAGACGGGGTTGCGGAAAGCTGCCATGATCGAATCACCCATCGTCTTCACAATGGAGCCGCCTTCCGCAGAAATCGCACTTTCCAAAATCTCAAAATGCTCACGCACTCTTCCAAACGCCGGGGCATCGCCGATCTCGCGATAAAGTTTTGTGGAATTACGCAAATCTGTGAACATCAAAGTTGTCGACCCAACTGAGATTTCCTCACCGGGGCGCAGCACTTCGCTTGAGAAGAGGTCGCGGAATACCTGCAGAATAGTCACATCTGCTGCTGTAGCAGCCTGGTCAGACCAGGTAGTGCGCTCCAATTCAAAGGTCTGGGCTGAGTCGGTTTCATTGATCAAGCGGATGTATGGCGTCAGGCTCAGCTCGATGATTTTCGATTCCCAAGCCTGAGCGCCCGCCCGCAGATCAATTCGTTCGGTGCCGCCATCGGTTGCCAATAAAATTTGTGAGCCCGGTAGGTCTGCAACACGCAGGGTATAACGTCCCATGTTCAACATGGTGTTGAGCGGAAGTTCTTCGCGGGGCGGAACGATCAATGAAAAGACGATATGCGGCTGGCGCTGCGGGCTGCCTACACAAAACTCCACGGAAGCATCCACCGCGCGGATGGATGGATTCGGGCGGAAGATGACTTCCACATTGTGGTCGAAGTTTGCGTTGAAATCGATACGGCAGGTATTGCAATGTGCTGTCCCGGACAACTCCCCGAGATGTTGGTGATCTTCTGCAACGCCACGACATTCAGGGCAAAGCAAATCCCAGTACATATCCAGCATGCCAACCCGTGTAGCCCGCAAAAATGCTTCCA
The DNA here is from genome assembly GCA_016789485.1 of Anaerolineales bacterium. GTDB lineage: Bacteria > Chloroflexota > Anaerolineae > Anaerolineales > Villigracilaceae > Villigracilis. The sequence continues at coordinate 11,871 of JAEURE010000014.1, forward strand.
GAACTGTGCGGCGCTGCAAACCCCACCCATCGGCAAGCGCGTACGGTCTCATTCGCTGGATGGAAAGATCGTCTGCATGATGAAGAAACTCATAAAGATGTTCAAGTACATCGCTGCTGACACCCTGATCCTTCAGACGCTCACTCAAGGCTTTGAACCTGGTGTGGCCTGCCGAGGAGAGATATCTGCCTGTTGAAATGGACAATGCCGAGCCGCCGTTTGAGGCGATGCGGTCATACAACTTGAAAGCGTCACCAAATCTCTTTGCGCTGACAATGCCTATCGCCAGCGGAATGCCCATATCCCCAAAAATATTCTTTGGTTTTACCCAGACTTCATAAGTAAGCCTTGTCCCCGAAGGCTGAAGCCGTTCGAGGCGGCAATCCACGCGCATTTCAGCCAGCGGGCCTTTTCGATAGCGGCGCAAGACCCCAAAGCGATAAGGATACGTCCATTCAAAGGGTTCCTCCTCCCATTCAATATTTACAACGGGCACTTTGAATTTGACAAGCTTGACACCATTATTGATGCCAAGCAGTTGCATGGGCGGCAACCCGGTATCACGATTAAAACGGTTTGTGTCCGAAACAAGGGGCCAGAGAGCCTCTGGGGAGGATTTCAGATCCCAAGTCCATGCATAATGATATTCTTTAGCCATACTTGTCCAGACGTTCGAGGATTGGAGAATTTTACTAAGGTTCACTGACCAAAGCATTACAATGAGATAACGATTGCAATTGCATAACATCCCGCTTGACATGAATTCCTTTTGGGCTAAAATCCCCTGATGAAAAGGCGGCTGGCATGACAAATAATATGGATGATAATTTGCCAAAACCTCAAAAGGGACATTTGAATCAGAATTTGGTGGTTGCGATCATTGGTGCCGCTGCCACTCTTGCAGCCGCCATTATCCCTTGGGCGTTGGATAGAGCCGCCCAAGCGGAGCCAAGCCCAACTGCAGTCCAATCCACTTTCACAGAATCCACACCATTCGAAGTCACAGAGACAAACACGGCGGCTGTCATCCTAAATACAAACACACCGACCGTGGAACCAACAGCTACGATTGCAGCAACAGCGACTTCAACCGAAGAGACCGGCATTTACAATATATTCCTAACCTTCGACTTTGAGGGGAACTTCATCGACGACACGTTCAGGCAGGATCAGAGTGTCTATTTATTTTTTGATTTCAATGATCCCAAAAGCCGAAACGATATAGAAGTGGTGGTAAGCGCGGTGGATGTCCCCGGAGTTCTGGCGGACAGCGTCTATTACCAAATCAGGGACAAATTTGAACCCCCAAATGCAAAATTGACAATTACCAAGGGCAAGTTACCGCCCGGCCTATACAAAGTGGAAATGTACCTAAACAACACGCTTGATAAAACAATCGAATTCACCATAACCAAATAAAGAAAATGACCTGTCACCATTTGACAGGTCATTTTCTTTAACAAGCCATTAACAGATGGTATTTTCCTTTATGGTATATTCCTTTTTATGTCTGAAAAAATACTTATTGTTGAAGATGAACCATCCCTGCAGGAAACGCTTGTCTATAGCCTGAAAAAAGAAGGCTATGAAGTGGAAGCCGTTGGGGATGGGCGCTCCGCGCTCGAATCAGCGCGCAAGCTGAAGCCTGATCTGATCGTCCTGGACATTATGCTCCCCGAAATGGATGGCTTTGAAGTGGCTCGCATCCTCCGCAAGGAGATGACCACAGCCATTCTTATGCTAACCGCGCGTGATGATGAAATCGACCGTGTGGTTGGGCTTGAGGTCGGCGCAGACGATTACCTGACCAAACCTTTCTCGATGCGCGAGTTGATGGCAAGGGTAAAAGCGCAGTTAAGGCGTACGCGCATGCTGCGCGAGGAGATGGGACAAGCCAATCTCTCAGAGCCGAAACACGAAACCTTGAAATTCGATGACCTTGTCATCAACCTGACCCGCCGTGAAGTGACCATGAGCGAGAAACCCATTCAACTCAAGCCAAAAGAGTATGAACTGCTTTTATTCTTTGCAGAGCACAAGGGACAAATGCTCTCGCGCGAATTCATGCTTGAACGCGTGTGGGGCTGGGATTTCATCGGCGACAGCCGCACTGTGGATGTACATATCCGCTGGCTGAGGCAGAAGATAGAGAAAGATGCTGCAAACCCTGTCCGCATTGTGACAGTACGAGGTGGTGGATACAGGTTCGAAGGATAAGAGAAGGCTGGGATGAATTCATTTCTTTGGGCGAGTGTTGTTGTTTTGTTCATTACCGCCGTGTGGTTTGCGTGGCGATATTATGGTTTAAAGAAACGCATGAATGCGTACGCAGGCCTTATCCGCGCTCAACCAAACAACCTCCCCACCGACCTGAAAGACATCGAAACTTTATCCAACTCCATCGCCTCGCTCAAAGCAGACTTTGAGCTTCGGCTTTCGAATTTAGATTCGCAAAGCGCACGCCTCTCCACCGTCCTCGAGCAATTGACGGACGGCGTGTTGATCGCCGATGCTCAGGGGCAGGTGCAATTTGCCAACCCCGCAGCCTGCAAACTTTTCGACACCAACGACCCGCTCGATCACAGCGTTGCGGAAATCGTCCGCAACCATCAACTCATCGAAGCATGGCGGCGCTGCCAGCAAACCCGGGAGACACAAAGCGAATCGGTGGAATTGCCCATACGCCGCCAATTTTTGCAATTGATCGTCATCCCCGACACTCACGAAGGCGGCAGCCTTTTGCTCGTGCAGGATCTCACCCGCGTGCGCAGGCTTGAAACCGTGCGGCGTGACTTTATCTCGAATGTGTCTCACGAACTGCGGACGCCGCTCGCATCTCTCAAAGCGCTGACCGAGACATTACAAAACGGCGCTCTTTCCGACCCGCAAGCTGGGCCGCGTTTCCTCGGCAGAATCACCACTGAGGTAGATGCACTGACTCAAATGGCGCAGGAACTGCTTGACCTTTCGCGCATTGAGTCGGGGCAAGTGGAACTTATCCGCGCGCTGCTTGAGCCGAAGAAATTATTGTCCTCTGCGGCGGACAGAATGAAGATGCAAGCTGAACGCGCGGGATTAAAGTTAACAGTAGTCTGCGCTGACGATCTGCCCATGATCAACGTGGACAAATCACGTTTGGAACAGGTGCTGGTGAATCTGATCCATAACTCGGTGAAGTTCACAAAACCGGGGGGAGAAATCTTCCTCGAAGCGGCGCCAGCTAACGGCGGAGTCAGATGCGCTGTGCGGGATACTGGAAGCGGAATCCCAGCGGAGAGTCTGTCCCGCATCTTTGAACGCTTCTATCGCGTGGATAGATCGCGCACAGGTTCAGGCACCGGGCTTGGCCTTTCGATCTCAAAACATATTGTGGAAGCGCACGGGGGAAAAATTTGGGCAGAGAGTGAAGAAGGCAAGGGATGTGCGATCTTTTTTGAAATTCCCGTTTAATAACCCATAAGGTGGTTTTGAATGTCGAATTCTTTTTCGCCGTCTTTGGGTTTGATGCGCTCATATGAACCGTCCGCTTTGAGAATGCGGGCGCGGGTATTATCTTTGAAATAACGTTCCAGCACTTTATCCCGCAAATGGCGGATGTGGTTCTTGCTCTCGACTGGAAAAACGACTTCGACCCTGTGGTTCAAGTTGCGGGGCATCAGGTCTGCGCTACCGAGATAGATTTCATCATTTCCATTATTTTGAAAATAAAAGACGCGGCTGTGTTCAAGATAGCGCCCCACCACGCTGATGACACGAATATTTTCACTGATGCCTTTGATGCCCGGGCGCAGACAACAAATACCTCGAATGAGCAGGTCCACCTGGACGCCTGCCTGGGAAGCCAGATACAAAAGGTGAATCATACGATTATCAACAAGTGAATTCATTTTTAAAATGATGCGTGCTTTATTTCCCGCGCGGGCGTGTTCGACTTCACGCTTGATGAGGTCTTCTATTTGTTGACGCAAATTGACAGGAGCAACCAATAATTTTTTATAATCCTGTTTGGTGGAATAACCGGTAAGATAGTTAAAAAGGTCAGTGGCGTCTGCTCCCATATCTTCATCGCAGGTGAAGATGCCAATATCTTCATAAATGCGGGATGTGACGGCATTGTAATTGCCCGTTGCAAGGTGCAGGTAACGGCGGATACCTTCACCTTCCTTGCGGACGACCATGGTAATTTTGCAGTGTGTTTTCAAACCGACCAGCCCATAGACAACATGAACGCCCACTTCTTCCAGCGCTCGTGCCCAGCCGATATTTGATTCTTCATCGAAACGAGCCTTGAGTTCCACCAGCACAGCCACCTGCTTGCCGTTTTCAGCAGCTTCGAGCAAGGCTTCCACCACTGGGGCATTTGTACCCACGCGATAGACAGTCTGTTTGATGGCAAGAACATTCGGGTCGCGAGCGGCAGCGGTAAGGAAATCGATCACCGGGGAAAATGAATCATACGGATGGTGGATAAATATATTTTCAGAGCGGATGGCATCAAAAATATCTCCCGGCGCAGCAAGGAATCTCAGCGGTTTTGGAATACCCGGCTTATAAGGAGTATCTTTAAGATCGTACCGCTCCACATTGTTGTACAACTGCCATAAATTCACCAGCCCCAGCGGGTGCTGCAAGGCATAAATATCGTTGTGAGTGACTTCAAGGTTATCCACCAGAAGATTGCGGATGCTTTCGGGCATGGAAGGATATATCGCCACCTGCACCACCGAACCAAACTTACGCTTGCGAATATTCTGCTGCATGGTTTCGAGCAAGTCATCCGCTTCGAGTTCCTGAATTTCGATGTCTGCATCCCGCACAATGCGGAAGGGGTGCGCAGACACGACTTCCATGCCCGGGAAAAGGACATTTAAATTCTCGGCGATCAATTGCTCGATCCAGACGAAATAATGATTGTGAGGGATCGTGCCGTCTTTGCGGGCGGCTCCGGAAGAACGTTTGATGGGAATCAAGCGCGGCAAAGTATCCGGCACTTTGAGGCGGGCGAATTTTTCATTTCCCTTTTTATCGCGAATGACGATGGCAAGGTTTAAACTCAGGTTCGAGATGTGGGGAAATGGATGGCCTGTATCAAGTGCGAGCGGAGTCAGAACCGGGTAGATCACATCGGTGAAATATTTATCGGCGCGTTCCTTCTGGGTCTTTGTCAGTTTCTGATATTCAAGAACATGGACCCCGGCCTTTTCCAGCTTGGGAAGTATCTTGCGTTGAAGATATTGCTGGGCATCGTGAAGTAATTCCTGCGAGAGTCTTCGGATGGCAGCAAGTTCGTCACGCGGGGTCATTCCATCCGGCGAGATGTCAAGGATGCCTGCCTCCACCTGCTTGCGGATGCCGGAAACGCGGACCATGAAAAATTCATCCATGTTGGAGCCAAAGATGGCGAGAAATTTCAACCTTTCCAACAGGGGATTACTCTCATCCCATGCCTCTTCCAGCACGCGGCGTTGGAATTCAAGCAAGCTGAGTTCTCGATTGATGTATAAAGAAGGGGAAGTGAGGTCGATGGTATCCGTCATTTAATCCTCACTGATCTCAACAAGGATGCCGGGTGTAAGCAGCCACTCCAATGTGGCAACGCGCGAGTGACGAAGGTCATCGGCGGAGAGCCTGCACACGCCGCCTTTTTTGAGGGTCATATCCACAGGCGTATTTCTGGCAGTTAAGAAACTGGCGAAGCCGGTCAAACAGGGTTCGTGCCCGACAATGGCAAGGCTGTCAACCGAATATTTTTCATTGATCTCCGCGATAAGCTTTTCGGGGTCTCCCATGGGAAACAGGTTGTCGCTAAAAGCAACCTGCTTTTTCATTTTGAATACATCGCTCAGGATCTTTGCTGTCTCTTTCGCACGGACATATGGACTCGAAAGGATCATGTCAAATTCCACGCCCAGAATCCGCAAACCCTTCGCGATCTGTCTCATTCTTTTACTGCCCTTGTCGGTCAATGCTCTTTGACTGTCGTCACCCGAGGGATTCTCCTCTTCGGCAATGGCATGGCGGATGAGATATAAATTCATATAGGTTCTCCAAAAAGAAAAGATGTTAAGGCGGTTTTTGACAGTCGGGCCAGCGCTGTCATTATACAACCCTTCAAGCTTTCAACCGCCGGAAATAGACCACCTTGCAAACACCTTTACAAATTGTTAACTAACTCTTAAGTGCGTTATAAAAAGCCTGCAGTATGATAAGCGCATGGAAACGTTCATCTCGACATTAGTTGTCTCTTTGCTGACCGTCTTCACGATAGACGCAACTCGCAAACGCCGTGAGTTTTTGCAGAAACAAAATCGCGCGTAGCCTGCCATTCTTCTCCTCCTTCTTTCCCACCCGCCCCTTTCAGGCGGGTGGATTTGTTAACAATATCGTCACAAATTCTTGACCTGCCCATAATGAGCATTGAGTACACTGAGGCAGGAAAAACAAGTTCGTGAATTGAAACTTTTTCACGAAGGTTCAGTCTAATAATTAAGAAATGGAGTTTTTATGGGACTAGCAGACTTACACATGCACACAATCTACAGCTATGACGGGACAGCCACTGTCCCCGCTGTTTTACGGCGCGCAAAAGAAATCGGGCTGGATGTAATCGCCATCACTGACCATGACGAAATCGGCGGAGCATTGGAAGCCATGGAACTCGCCTCTCACTATGGGATGGAGGTGATTCCAGGAATAGAGATCACCACCGCTGAAGGCGACTTGCTCGCGCTCTTCATCACTGAAAAAGTGGACGCAGGTCTCTCCCTGATCGATACGGTTTTAAAAGTGCGCGAACTCGGCGGCATTTGCATTGCGCCGCATCCCATGGCAGGCGGAATGGGAATGAAAAGCCTGAGCGCCATCTCGATTATCAAAGCCTTACGGAATAAGAAAGTGGCTGATACACTGATCGGCATCGAAGCCTACAACGGAACCGCCATTGACCGCGTCAGCAATCATTATGCGAATCTTCTCGCAACCCGTTTGAAAATTTCTCAAACAGGCAGCAGCGATGCGCACGTGCTGGAAGCAATCGGTCTCGGCACCACGGAATTTCCAGGGAAAACAGCAGCAGATTTCAGGTCCGCATTGCGAAGCGGAGACACCAAAGTCCGCAAGCAGAAGGAATGGAGCACCGTCCGTATTTTGGGAAGCTGGCTCACCAATTACATCGGCAGCAGATTCTCACGGCTGGCAATGAACTTAAGATAAGAAAAAATCATTTCGTAAAAATAAAATGGAAATCAATGACAAAACAAATTCTAGTTACCAATGACGATGGGGTTCTCGCTCCGGGTTTGCTGGCTCTCGCACAAGAAATGAAAAAGATTGGAAATGTCACCATCATGGCGCCGGATAGGAACTGGTCCGGCGGCGGGCATGTCAAAACCTTGGACCGCGCCTTGCGCGTGCGCGAATTCCGTTTGGAGGACGGCACACAGGCTTTCGCCAGTGACGGTGCGCCATCCGATTGCGTTGCG
>JAEURE010000150.1 GCA_016789485.1 Anaerolineales bacterium
ACACATAGTTGTAGATCCTCCAAATTTATATTGATATAGAGTACAGGTGAATCAATACGATTCACCTTGTCATGTTGCCATTCCCTGCCTATTGACCGCGCGATCGCTCGTACGGTATTGTTGGCAAAGTTATCTTTGGAGGGAAAGAATGACGGGTGTGGCGCACCCGAAGGGCTTCCGCTGATCGTTCGATTTTCTCTGCGCGGTGGTTGAGCATTGAAGCCACCTGCACAGATTGGCTCCATTTCGCAATGGAGAACCCTTTTCCTCGTCAACTTTGACATCGAATATCAAAGTCCATGCGCTGTCTTTCCCAGTTTTTTTGTGTGAGTGTCACCTCCGTTTTCTTAGATTGGCGGGATTATACCGTAATAATAGTGATGATTTCCACTGTAGAATAGGGATTTTCTCTTGCAATATTACTAATTTGTACTTACAAGAAAATCCCCGCCAGTAACTGGCGGGGATTTTTATCAACAACCGTCTGCTGAGCATCGGGTATTAGTTGGTGTCGGTGTTCTGGATGGCGTGGGCGTGCTGGACGGTGTCGGCGTACGCGTCGGCGTGCGTGTAATGGTCGGCGTACTTGTCGGTGTGCTGGTTGCTGTCGGTGTGCGCGTTGCAGTGTACACCGGCGTCTGGGTGCGCGTGCTTGTAATGGTCGGCGTGCGTGTCGGTGTGCGCGTTGAGGTTACGGTCGGCGTGAATGTGACGGTCGGTGTGCGCGTGATGGTCGGTGTGCGCGTGATGGTCGGTGTTGCTGTGATCGTCGGCGTTTGTGTTGGTGTTGCCGTAAAGTTATTGATGCTGCCTGTGACTACGCAGTCACCCCAGCCTGGGAAGTTGAAGGTCAGGCTAATGTTCCAGATGCCAGCCCATGTGGAATTGCTGAAATCCGCGATCCATGACCGTTGTGTGCCGCCGCCATCTATAGGCAGAGCCGGTGGGGTTGATGATGTGACTACCGGTGAATTGACGATGTTTGTCGCTGCAGGATTATAGTAAACCGTTCCAAACTCTGCATAGTCAAAGTACCTGCCGCTCAAAGGCGATGGCGACCACGACAGGGTTGAACTGACCAGATAGGCTTCCGAGAAGTTATTGTTTCTTACCCGGGCTTCAAAATTGTCGCCGTTGAAACGGGTACGATCAATAAAGATGCTCGAGCATGAAGGAACAGGGGTGTTCGTTGGTGTGCGCGTGTTCGTTGGCGTGGCAGTGATGGTCGGTGTACGTGTAATGGTCGGTGTAGGGGTAATGGTCGGTGTGCGGGATGGCGTGCGCGTAGGTGTCTGCGTGCGCGTGGGAGTGACGGTGGGCGTATTCGTTGGCGTGCGGGTTGGGGTTGGTGTACGAGTATTAACGAAACCGCCTCCTCCGCCGCCCGGATTGGGGGGTTCAGCTGCTTGAACGATCTCTACAACCTTAAAAGCTTCGTTTACGCCCGAACGATACGAGGCAAGGTGGATCGAGTTCGGCTCGATCCCGAGGAAAGGCAGGACAATGAATGTAAAATTGTAGTCCGCGGCAACATAGACCTGTGCCTCCGGGCCGCCTGCATTTTCTCCGGGAGTGCATTTGGCGTACTCAGCTTCCACGCCAACTGTCCCCATTTTTGGACGATTAAAATTATAAGGAGAGTCATCCGAGCAGACCGTAACATTCAGGTAATTGTTGTCGGCATATGTTAACGTTTCGTCATAAAAGAAGCCAACGATCAGGCGCCTGGTTTCATCTTCAATGGAGGGCCAGCGCGCGTCCATAATTTCTGCATCTTCATTATCGCCTGAACACGGGGTGTCATCGGTGCAATAGCCGGAGTTGTACGTGCCTGCTGTTGCGTAACGAATGCCAAAGCGGGTTGAGTTCTCAAGTATCAGCCAGGCATAAAAGAGGCGGCCAAATTCCAGCAACCCAACAAGAATCAGCAACAAGATCGGCAGAACGAGCGCAAATTCCACCATGGATTGCGCCCGCCCTTTGCTGGGCCGGTCAAATTTCTTTTTGAAGAGCTGGCGTGGATTCATAGGCTTTCTCCGAAAAATAACAAGGACTATTGCGAAATTTTTGTAGCAATGTTTTGGGCGATTCTTTCAAAAATACCCGAAAGAGCTGAGCTGTTGCTGGCATAAAAATATTGTCCGTGGTTGATGCCCGAACCACCCGCTTCTTCGGCAATATATTGAAGCAGGTCTTCACCCGGAGGCGGCTCCCCGGGAATTAACACGCCGCCGCCTCTTGCAGGGGCTTGAATCCCGCTGCCCAAGCCAATTGTGTAAATTGTAACGCCGTTTCCTGAAGTTAAGGTGGCTAAATCGTCCGCCATGTCTCTGGCGTAGTCATCGGCATCATAGAGTGAAATTTGCATGGACTCGCCGTTCATCGGATTGGTATAATTCACTAGAGGGTCGGAGTCGTAATGCCTCGTGCTAGGATAGGGATCGCGGCACCATGGACTTTGGCCTTGTGACAGTAACCAGGTATTTTGAGGGCAAAAGCCGTTCGGATATGTATCACTTGGGTCGGTTGCATTGGCAGGGCCAGCAAATAAGCCAACCACTACCCAAAAAGCGTCCGGACGCATATTAGCCACATTGCCGCTTCCTTGGAGTGCCTGGCGGGCTAACTTAAATGAGCCGCCGATATTACTGGATGGACAAGAAGAAGGGTTGGCTATTGCTTCATTGGAATAATTTTCGTAAATTTCACAGATTTCTCCGTCAAATGTTCCATTAACGTATGCCAGACAGGATCCATCTGTGTCTGAGCCATCGCATACTCGAGGCTGGAAGACTCTTAAACCATAAGATGTTATGCCACCATCCCCTAAGAGTTCATAATGTATAGTATCTCGATTTGAGGTTAATGGTATTACTTCTGTTGGATTACGTAAACCACCCGGGTTTTGGCTGGTCATGGCGACCACTGCAACCCGATCATAAGGGAAGTACAGGTGGCTGACAAAATCCCAGGCGATGTCCTTGACCGTTCTCATGGGTTCACAGGTGTTATTGGCATTACATACGCTTGGGTCATCATCTGGGTCTGAGCGTAGATAGGTGTTATTGAGTGGGTTTGGGTCATTATAGACTTCACTGCCGGTTTCATATGCCATGCCGCCAGATGTATCTACCACCAGGACCAGATCAATCGTCGCCGCTTCACCAGTGGAAGAAGCGTTAAGTGTCGCGCTTCTCAATCCAATCACGCGGAGGAATCCAAAATCTACAGCGGAGGATGCGCTCACTTCCACCAGCTTCCTGTTTGCCATGGGGTTGCCTACTGGGTCCGGATTGCACAAAGCCGGGCGGGCGAGGTCGGCAGGTTCACAGGTGTGAATATCGATGTTGGTGACGTTGTCCACCTGGTTGTAGTTCAACATACCGATTGCGGCATTCTCCAGCCTATCAAGGTCAAGTTCGGCTGCCCCAGCCCTGGGGCGATACTCTTGCGCGGCGGCAATGGCTGCCGCATCCACACTGCGCTTGAGCTTACCGTATTCGATCAATAAGATGCCGGTATCTGTGACCAACCCAACCATCGCAACCAAACCGACAAACGCAAATGCGATCAGGATGATCGCCTGCCCGCGCTCGGTTCTTTTTAGGAAATTTTTAACATTTTTTTTCATACTGGGTATTCCTGATAAGCTGGTTGTTTTTATGGTTTCGCCGATACTAAAGGCATGATGGTGGAGTTGTATAACATTGCCGGATTTGCTTCAGAGAAAAATGGTTCGGTCCACGGTAGATGGAGAACTCCTTCGTAGCTGTAAAAAATCTCAACAATGAGAAGCCCAGCATCCACTGGGACGGAGCCGTTGGAGGTCGCGTATTCCTCAATTTCAGTATTTCCATAGAGTGTGATTGGATTAGTGTCTCCATATAATTTATAATACTCTTCACCATCCGGGTGCCTTGTGATGCTGTCAATGGTGTCCGGGTCGGCAGCTTCGTCCACTCGAATTGTGATAACAGAGATAAGCACGTTGTCTCTAGTTGGGTCTACAATAACCTGCCTCGCAGCGCTGTCATCCGGGGGCATAAGGAAATCAACGACATCCTGGGCGGCGCCACTGTAAAAGGTTGCATCATCCACAACGTTGCCATTGATGTCTTTCGCAAATGGATTTTCGTTGCTGTATCGGCGGGCGGCGGCGCGTGTGGCATCCTGCAAAGAAAGATAGGTGTTCAGCATAAATCCAAATTCCACCATCCCTGAAAATAACAGAATCAATACTGGCAGGGTTATGGCAAGCTCAACCAGGCTTTGCGCAGTGGATATGCGGCGGCCTAGTCTATTTTTTGAAGCAACGCTTTTGGCATGCGCTGTTAATTTTTGCAGCAAATCTGGCATAGTCCTCATTTTAATCTTTTCCTGCAATTTCAACAGTCAATCATTGGTACTGCAATGGTATCGATAGGAATTGTTTTTGGCAGTGTGGGGAAGCGAAATTGTGAAGAAACTACCGTAAGATATTTCTAGATATATTATATCCCATTGCGGGGCAGCGGCAAATCAATAAAAAACGGAAGCACTTACATTTCTGTTAGAAAATATGGGCGGATTCGCCTGTTTTCCCAATTCCTGCGCTACTGTATAAGCAAAACCTCCGGCATTTTTAGGGCATCGTAGTTCTGTTCATCCTTGTATTTGATATAGATGTTGTCGTTTCCGTCCACCTCCACGTAATAGCCAATGATCTGGCTGTGGTAGGCACCGCCGCCAGTTGAATGTAGTCCATTAATGCGCACATCTGCTCCGGGCGCAAGGATGGTGCCCCTATAGCTGGAGTCGTCGCTTCCATTCAAGGCGATAATGCTGTGGTTGTCAATGGGTACGTAAAACAAGAGTCCTTTGTAGTCACCGCCGGTCGGGGCGCTGAAGTTGACCGTCGCATTTCCGCTGATACCCACCCTGCCACTGTCAATTACGAACAGCACATTGGTTCCGGATAAGTGTTGACCCGCATCAACGATGAAATCTCCATTGATGCAATAAATTCCGCTTTTAAGTAAAGTAACACCTTCGGCAGGGAACACGTCTTCATCCCAATTGCCCGGCTTCATAACAATTGTCTCTTCATCTACAATTTCGACCGTAGCTGTCTTTTCTCCGCAGTCGATTTTAGGTAACTTGACTGACGGCGGGTAGGAAATGGGCGCCACACCTGTTTGCATTGGGAAGGGGGTAATTAATTTTGGTTTTTGAACCTGGGCCCCGCCAACGACAGAGATTGGGCTGGTGTCGCGGACTCGAACACTGCCGCTTCCAAATGAAATGAAGGCGCAATCCGGGTTGTCGGAGTTGACGAATAACCCGCCGCCTTCAAGGTTGATCGTGGCCTCACTGTGGATCCAGAATGATTTTTTAGTGTCGCAGCGGCTGTGCGGCGCAAGGCTGACAAGTGCATAGCCGTCAAAAAGCTCACCCATGATTGCGGGCTTTGATTGCGATACCACCGTGACAATGCTTGTTACTCTAGGTATGCCGATTACGGATCCAAAATAGGTTTTCAGGTGAGAGGTGATGATCACCTCTATATATTCAGGGTTTCCGCCATAATCGCCCTTGATGGGCGGGGTATTTAGTTCAACAGTATTTGTAACTCCGTCGTTGTTATATCCGTTATCGCTGGCAGTGGCAAGCGCAGCTGCTCTCCAGTTTTGACCCTCAATGCGTGCAGTTGCGGCAGTCAGTGCCGCGGCAGATGCGGCTGTCTCCGCCCGCCGGCTGTCTATGTATGCATTTCCTCCGTCAATTGCGAGGGCCGCCATGCCAATCAAGCCGATGATCGAAAATACGATCAAGATCATTGCCTGACCTTTTTCGTTTTTGTTTTTTAAAGCGGATAGAAAAAAAATTTTTTTCATGGGCATGGGGGTTGGAGAATGACATTGGTGGCCGAGCCAGTTAAGGGAATGGTGTCTGACCCGATGATGGTTCCAATAAAAGGCATAAGAATTGGATACTCATATCGTACACGAACCCGCAGACTGTTCGCTTCGCCTCCCGTCGAACCCTGACAGGACTTTCCAATGGCTTTTACTTCCACTTGAACTAATTCCTTGTCTCTTAATTCAACGGGCGAGGAGAAGACTTCATCTTCTTCCCCTTGAGGTGATATGTTGCGGGCCCTGTTTTCGATCTCAATCTTGTTGTCAGGATTGAAGGATCCGTATAAAGCGCCTTCCTGCGCTGCGTCCCTTAGAATTGCATAGGAGAAAATTGCCATGCCGAAATCCACGGTGCCGAGCAGAAGGAGGATGATGACCGGCAGGCTAATCGCAAGTTCCACAAGGCTTTGTCCGCGCTCATGGGAAGTTTTATTTGCTTTGGCATTTTTAAGATTCATAATTACTGTCTTGAGTCGATTGGGTAATTTACGCAGCCCGGTGTGCCAAGTGTGATGATGATTCTTTCAGTGCCGTCGCGCAGATCGTAATTCTGGTGAAAGATAAACTGTACAATGGATTCGCCGGGCGGAATGGTCGGGAAAAAGGTGGGGATATACGCAGATGGACTATTAATATCGCCGTCCCATATTTGCGAAGCAAGCGCAATTTGCCGAAGCCGCAGGATCGATTCACCGCCAGTTTGATGGCCTTTATCGTGATTCCATTCTACATAGATTTGGGTGACGGAAAGGGCGTATCCCGTCCTATTGTCTATCCTCATTTCCATGACGTTATCTTTTATAACCAGTGGGCCGTGCGATACACCTGTAATGCCGTTGCAGCTGATGGCAGTCGGCGTGATGGAAGGTGTGACGGTTGG
>JAEURE010000151.1 GCA_016789485.1 Anaerolineales bacterium
TCACACCCGCGCGCTCGGAAAATGTTTCGCCCAATACGGCAAAAATAATCGGGGCTGCCGCAGCGAGCACACCTGCCAAACCAACCAGAAGATTTTCCTGATTCATGTATCCCTCACGCCTTTTTCACGAATTTCTGCCGCACGCCTTCCATCAATAAAACGAAGAGCACAAGTACACCCTGCAGAACGCCTGCAAGCGAAGAGTCCAGTTTCATGACGATGGGAAGTTGAATACTGCCAATGTTCAATGCCGCAAAGAACAAAGCGACTGGAATAGCCCAGATAGCCTGATAGTTGATCAACATGGCAACCATCAGTCCGAGATAACCATATCCGCTGGAGATCGACGGGATTAGGCGATGATAAACTGCGGCAACTTGAATAGCTCCCGCAGCACCAGCCAGTGCGCCACAGATAAGGAAGGAATACATGGAATATTGCCACGTAGGAATACCCAGCAAATATGCCGCACGGAAATTCTTTCCAACCGCTTTGAGTTTCAATCCAAAATATGTACCCTGCAAAATAAAGTACACGATCACAACCCCAACCAAGGCGATTCCCAATGCCCAGAGACTAATACGCAGGTCTGGCAATTGCGGCAACGAAAAATGATCGGGAAAAGGCTCGGTACCGCTCATGGACGCCACGCCTTCACGCTTCCATGGCCCAAAAATGAGGTACAAGGTCAATGCAGTGGAAACAAAATTCAAACCCAGGCCGCCAAAGATTTCATTAACACCGCCAAACGTTTTCAATGCGCCCGCAAAGGAAGCCCATAGCGCACCAAAAGCCATCCCTCCTAAAATCGCAAGTGTGATGATCAAACCTGCAGGCAACGTGCTGTCTACGAATTGACGGAAGACCCATGCAGTGCCGATCGCTCCAAGCACGATCTGACCTTCCACGCCGATATTCCATAGTCCTGCAGAGAAGGTGATCAACAAGCCAGCCGTCACAAGCAGAAGCGGCACAAAAGTAACCAATACTTCTGCGAATTTCCGCATCGAACCAACAGAGCCTGTGATCATATTTTTATAGGCTTCCATTGGTGAGGCTTTCGCAGCGATCAAAATGAGCGAAACAAAAACAAGCGCAAGCACGAAAGCCAGCAATTGAAAGACAAAGCCGCTGAGGCGTCCCTTAAGCATGGCTCCCTCCTTTTTCAGGCCAGCCCTTGCCACCTATTAACTGTCCTAGCTGCTCAACACTTGTCGTCGCAGCATCAATGGGAGGCGAGACCTTCCCGCTAAAGAACACGAGCACACGATCACTGTATTGCAAAATTTCCTCCAAATCAGAAGAAATAAAAATGATGGATGCACCTTGTCTGCAGCGCTCCTTTAACTTCGACCAGATATAGATCACAGATTCAATATCCAAACCGCGGGTGGGATGTTCCAGCAAAACAAGGGAAAGCGGGTCTTGTAGCAATGCCAATTCAGCCCGCTGCTGGTTTCCACCAGAAAGCGACTCAACCATACTAAGCGGTGTGCCTCGAATATTGAAGGATTTGATTCGGTCTTCAGCAAGTTTTTGCCCAGCCACCCGGTCGATAAAGATACCTTTCGGCTGTTCGGCAAGCACAAAATGGTCTGTCAAACTCAAGCCCGGGACAAGTCCTTCTTCAAGACGTGCGGCGGGCAGAAAGTTGACTCCCGCATTCTTGTACGCGTGATAAGACTTGCCGGTCAAATCCTGACCCTTGAGCTTGACTCTTCCTCCAACCGGTCTGACCAACCCCGCACATGCACGAATGAACATGCCCTGTCCGGAACCTTCCATACCTGCCAATCCGATCACCTCGCCTGCGCAAAGGTTCAAGTCGACATTTTTTATTTTCAAACGGACGTCTTCAAGGGAAACATTTTTCAGCTCGAGCATGGTCTCATTTGTTAGAACAGGTTGTCGCTCACCCAGAGTGACCACTTTACCAAACATCATCTCCACAAGTTTTGAGGTGTTAAAAGGAGGTTTCATCTCCCCCACCAATTCGCCTGCCTGTAATACAGCCACCTGATCACATAGACTTTCCACATCCTCAAGTTTGTGTGAGACAAAGATGATGGTCATGGCTTGTTCTGGAAGTTTTTTGAGAGTGGAAAATAATTTACTTTTTTGAGATGCACTAATACCCGTCGTCGGTTCATCGAGGATAAGAACGCGTGCGCCGAGCCACAAAAGCCGCATAATCTCAAGCTGCTGACGCTCGCCAACGGTCAATGAGTCTACATAGCTTTCCGGGTCAAAGGAAAAATCAAACTCCTTGGCAAGCAGATTGAAATCCTGCGTGGCTTCCTTCCTGTTCGGAAAAAGCCCGCCGGTAAAACGTCCAAGTATAAAGTTATCCAGGACCTTCATTGGCGGAAAATCCAATGGATCCTGATGGAGCATGCCAACACCATGATGTATTGCGTCTGCAGGGGAATCAATAGTGACGGATTTCCCATCCAAAATAATTTCACTGCCGGAATCGGCTTGAATAAATCCAGAAAGAATCTTCATCAAAGTGCTTTTACCAGCACCGTTTTCCCCTAAAATCCCTTGAATCGTTCCAGAGGGAATGTTGAGATTAATACCCTTATTGGCGTGTACTTTTCCAAAATGTTTGTGGATGTTCTTGAGTTCGACGTTCATGGGCGGTGTAGGTCTCCATGATGAAAAACGTAGGGGCGCGGTGACCGCGCCCCTACAAAAACGGGTATACCTTATTCAGCTGCGCTGAGGCCGTCCATGCCTTCGAGCAATTGCGGCAGGTACCAAACTTGCTGGTCGGTGCCAACTTCGCCATCAGCGAGGTAGACTGAACCGTCCTGCAGGTTGATCGGGCCAGTCCACAAATTGAGGCCTCCAGCCAACTCAGCGACGAACGCATCCACTGCGGTGGCATCTTCGGCGCTCAAAGCGGGGCCGTTCACGAAGCCAACGGTGGAAGTATCAGGGTTGTTAAGATCAGCCCAGTCAGGTCCAGCCCAAATAAATTGGGAAGCCCATGAACCATCCTGTGCAGAGGAAATCGCTTTGAGGTATTCAGGACCCCAGTTGAAGTACGGTACACCAATACACACATCGGGAGCGGCGTCGCAAGCAGCCACATAGTCATAGGCTACGCCAAAGACTGTTTTGCCTTCAGCGGAGAGCTTCTGTGCTTCGCCGAGGTTGACAGGGTTGTCAATACCAGAAATGACAACATCGTAGCCGGTGGTGTAGAAATCGTTGGAAACTTGAACAGGATCAAGCGTCACACCGGGGATATTGAACCAGAAGCCAATCCACGTCACTTTGAATTCCAAAGCAGCAGGATCGTTGCCAGCGGTTTCCCAACAATGTTTTGCGCCAAGGAAAGCTGAGGCAGCGAGGCGGCGGGTTTCATCGTTGATCAATGGTCCAAGATAACCGATCTTACCGGTCTCGGAGGTGAGGGCCGCAGCGCAGCCAGCCATCATCTTGCCATATTCCATGCGTCCCATAATGTTCATAAGGTTGGGGATTTCTTCGTAGGCTTTGCCATCAGGCCAAACCTGATCACCAGAAGCCATGATAACGAACACATCAGGGTTGGCTTTTGCGAAAGTGGTTGAGGCATCCTTCATATCATCTGAGTTAAAGATGACGAGTTTGGCACCCTGTGCAACTAATTCTTCAGCAAGTTGATCGGGAGTGGTACCGGGGCGGTCGGCGGGGTTGACCTTGTCAAGATAGATCATCTTCGCACCGAGTTTCTCTTCAAGATACAAACCAGCCTCATAATGAGCCTGGCTCCAGCCATTGTCGTTGTACGGACCAACAAGGAGCATACCAAAAACGAACTGTTCAGCGGGTGCTTCCGTGGCGGCAGCTGGTGCTTCGGTTGCAGCAGCAGGGGCCTCAGTAGCAGCCATCGGGGCTTCTGTTGCGGCAGGTGCAGGGGTGCCACAAGCAGCAAGGACGAACGTGAGTGCCAACGCAAGGTATGCGAGGCGGGTGAAATTCTTACGCATTCTTCTTCTCCTTTTGAAAAATATGTTTTGAGACAGGGCTTGTTGGGTCAATTTTTTCTTTGACCTCCTTTCAAGTTGTCTAAACAATTGTACCAAGTACAAATGTTTTTGTGAAGAAAAGGCACTACGAATCTCTAAGGTGAACACTCGAATTTACTTCGTACTTCAACCAGTGCAGAAACCTGCTCCGGGGTGGCTTCCGTCTCCCGCTCAATGCGGGCCCACAGTTTGCAAAGCAATGGGCCTACATAATTCTTCGATATTTTGTAAGATACCCGCGATAATTCTACCGCTTTTTTCCAATCTCCGATATGAGCGTATCCTTCGATGAAAACAAAGCGCTCCAACGGGCCGTTCGGATAATCATCCAGCGCAAAAGCAACATCGCCCAATTCCACGACTCGCTCCCAATCACCCATCTGACGCGCCAGTTCAGCCTTGCCAAAATAGTAGCACCAACCATGTGAAGGCTCGCCTCCAAAAAGCGGACCTGGAAGCTGATTCTGTTTCTCAAACAGAATGACACTCTGATTCGAATACCTCGCTACATCCTTAAGCGCAAGCGGGAGAAGGCGATTTGTTTCTTCGACCTCAGGGTCGATCACGCGGAAACATCCCGGCGGCTCATAATCAACGACAAGGATATTGGATGTGTTTCCATAAAATGTCGGACCAATGTAATATAGCTGATGCGGCTGGCCAGGCTCAACACTTGGTAATGTTTTACCCACCCGAATGGAGGCAAAATACAACATCACATTCATCTCGCCGGGCGGGCTGTAAATCCAATTCAGCGGACCCGTCAACGAATTGTCTGAATAATAGGTTACAGGCAAATCATTCGAAAGCAGGATCGTCCCTTTTTCCAGCGCGGGAATACGCCAGGTCATTTGCCAAAATAGATCTTGCTGCGCAACCCAGTCATGACGAAATAGATCTTCAAGGCGGAAGTGTCTGCTCACCGCAAACCCCACCAGCAATGCGACCAAGATCATCTGCGCACGTTGATTTTTGATAAGCGCAATCATACCCGTCAGTAATAGACTTGCACCCAGCATAAAGGGCAGCATAAAACGGTCAATCGAAAAATTCAATTGAGGCACAATGCCGATGACCCACACCGAACCACCGGCCAATCCCCAAAAGACCAAACCAATGAAACCCGCCTGCTTTGCAAAATCACGATCATCTCCATCGCCAGGAGCGAATTTGAAGAGATATATTCCAACCAGAAGAATGACCAAGAATAACTGAACCAGCATCAAGGTAAGCGTGAGCGGACCTAGTCCAGTAGTGCCAATGGTCATGAAAGGATACAGCCAGACTTCGTACACTGTCCGCCAGAAACTCAGGAGAATGTTATTAAGCAGGAGCAATAATCCCGTCAAAAAGTCTGCGCGCAGCGCATCCAAAATAACATAATCATAGCTGGCATTCTGAAAAGCGAAAAAGAACATGCGCCATATGGTAACGCCTGCAAAAATCAAAAAGTATGGCAAAAAATATAGAGCAGATTTTTGAGCCCGCTCCCTCGCTCCACCCGGCAGCACAAACCAAAAGAGGAAGATACGCGCAAACTCGAGAAAATAAAAATACTCCATTGTCAGCAGGTTGACTGCTGCAAGGAAATATGACGCGGCAAATAAAACCGCGCGGCGCTTTTCATTTTTTATTGCAAGAAGGGAAAGGTAAATCGAAAGCAGGAAGCAGGAGAGCACAATGTAAAAATGACTGTACATCATGGCAATGAAATGTTGCCCCATGCCCGGGTAAACAAGGAAAAACAAGCTTGCCCAAAACGCAGGCTTTGAATGCGCAGGCCAAAGCACCCGCAAGATCATCCACAACAAAAGCGCTGTCAGCCAGCGCAGAATAATCGCCAGCAACTGCCAAACCCAGGGATTTGGTCCAATCAACGGCAATGTCAATTGATAGATCATGCCCCAAAAGGGGCGGCTGGTTGAAAAAGTTTTGGTGAGGACATCCGGGCCCAATCGGAAATAGATCCACGCCCAGGGGAATTCATCCCAATAAAAGCCGCGCTGCCAGAAGAATAAACCATAGGTCAGCGCGGCCATGAGGAGCATGAACCACACGACGCTGCGTGTTGTAAATTTCAGTGCGTTGAGTCGTGTGATCCAATTTTTCATTTCGTTATGGAACGATCCAAGTACCTGTCTCGCCTTTGAGAGCGCGGCCAATGTTTTCGGGATTAGTGATGAGAGCTTCCTTGCCGCCATTTTCCAAGTACCAGATTGCCGCTTCTATCTTGGGAGCCATGGAGCCTTTGGCAAAATGGATGCCTTCATTAAGGTAGGCTTTGGCTTCTGCTACTGTTATTTTATCGAGCCATTTTTGTTCTGGTTTTCCGAAGTGGATGGCAACTTTTTCAACTGCAGTGGCGATCAACAGGAGGTCAGCCTGAATGTTTTGCGCCAGCAAAGAGGACGCAAAATCCTTATCGATCACTGCCGCGGTGCCGACGAGTTCGCCGCCGCCCCGGTCAATGACCGGGATCCCGCCGCCGCCTACCGTAATAATGACATGACCGGCATCCAGTAAAAGTTTAACTGAATCCAGTTCCACGATCTCTTTCGGCAAAGGAGAAGCAACAACTCTTCTCCATCCGCGGCCTGCATCTTCCACCACAGACCAGCCCATCTCCTTCTCTCGGCGCTTCGCTTCAACTTCGTCCATGAAGGAACCGATCGGCTTGGATGGTTTCTTGAACGCAGGATCCGCCTGATCCACGAGCATTT
>JAEURE010000152.1 GCA_016789485.1 Anaerolineales bacterium
TAATAGGAGTGGTTGTAATTGAGCATGTTCATAGTCTGAAGGTGTTCATGCCCAAAGACCAACGTACCGTATCCATCCAGCGGCCCCATGCCCTTCGGTCCAATGACCGTATCCAAGCCGCGAGCTTTTGCCCAGGAAAAAACCGCATTAAATAATGCGGCAGCAGCCTCCATATCATTTTCGCATTCAAACAAATAGAAATCTGCAGTCTTCTCGCCGTGATATTTGTTAAACGGTTTGTTCTCAATGGCAGCAATTCGTCCCACATCCAGCCCGTCGCGCACCGCAAGAAAAAAATCCACATCGGAATGTTCATGGAAGGGATGTTTTTTTCGGTTGAGCTGGTTGTATGCATCCACATTAAGAGGCGGCACCCACTGTGGACAATCCGCATAGATACGATGGGGTAATTCCACAAAACGCTTGACCTGTTTCTTGTTTTCAGTGTCCACTCTCTCAATCTTAAGCATAAAAAGGGCTCCTACGCGAAGAAATAATTAATTGTTCCAAGTATATAACACCTTGCTTTGGATTGGTTGTCTTACCGGTCAGGCGCAAAAATAACCTCCGTGCTATACTTGGAAAATTCCCACTATTCGAGGCAATATGACAGGCAAAACTCATCAGGAAATGCTGGCAAAATACGCAGAAGCGATCGTGAAAGTCGGTTTGAACATTCGCGCCGGACAGCGTCTGATCATCACGCTTATGGCCACTCGCGGTGTGCCCCATCAATTTGCGCCGCTGGTACATGAAATTACCAAAGCCGCCTATGGAGTTGGCGCAAAATATGTGGAAGTGATCTGGGCAGACGAAGAAATGATGCGCATCCGCGCGCAATATGCGCCACGCGATTCTTTCGATGAATACCCCAATCACACCATTGACGCCATAATGAACATGATCAACAACGGCGATGCCTTGCTTTCCATTGCAGGCTCAAACCCTGATCTGCTTGGCGGACTCGACCCTGAAATCGTCGGGCTGATGCAATCGAAACATTTGCAAGTAGCCAGCAAAGTCAGCGAGAAAGTCACAACGAACGCGATTAACTGGTGCGTGGTTGCCGCTGCCGGTGAAGGCTGGGCCATGAAAATTTTCCCCGACCTTCCTGTGCACGAGGCGAAGGAAAAATTATGGAAAGCCATCTTCGAATCCACGCGCATTGACCAGCCCGACCCAATTGAGGCCTGGCAAAAACACATCGCGACCCTGCGCGAACGTGCGCGTTATTTACAAGCCAAACAATACACCGCTCTGCATTACAAAGCCCCAGGCACAGACTTTACCCTCGGTCTGCCCAGCGGGCATCTTTGGATCAGCGCACAATCCATGGCGCAGAACGGCATTGCTTTCACAGCCAATATGCCCACTGAAGAAGTCTTCACCCTTCCAGACCGCAACCGCGCAGACGGCGTCATCACCGCCACCTTCCCATTAAGCTATGGTGGAACTTTGATCGAAGATTTCCAGGTAACCTTTGAAAACGGACGCATCACCAAAGTCACTGCAAAGAAAGGCGAGGCCGCTTTGCAAAAACTGGTGGATACTGACGAAGGCTCACACCGTCTTGGTGAAGTAGCGCTCGTGCCCGCATCCTCCCCCATCGGCCAGCGTGGACATCTCTTCTACAACACACTTTATGATGAAAATGCTTCCTGTCACATTGCGATTGGAAGGGCCTACCGCTTCACTCTTACGGGTGGAGAGGAGTTGAACGACGAGGAATTTACCGCCGCTGGTGGAAACGTCAGCCTGCAACATGTGGACTTCATGATCGGCTCGTCGAAAATGGACATCGACGGCATCAACAAGGACGGTACGCGGGAGCCTGTGATGCGTCAAGGCGAATGGGCTTTCAAAGCGTAAGACGGGACTTTGACCATTATAAGTTCATAAAAATAATCCCGTCACAATGCGGGATTATTTTTATGAAATGTGCAACGATTACAAGGAGAAAATATGCCTGCCAAACCAAAACTCACTACAGACGAAATCCTAAAAGCCGAATACAACTATATTGCCAGCACTGTATTCCAGGCAAATGAAGACCGTTCGCGAGTCACCTCATTTTATTTTGTAACGGTCGGCTCTCTGGTGGCAACCATTCTTGGCACATTGTTTTCAGAAGATAACCTTCAAGGCGCGGCGCTTGCATTTACAGGTCTGTTTGTAATCCTGACAGGCCTTGGCGCGTTGACACTGGCTCAGCTTGCCCGCCTGCGGGCTGCCTGGCACGAATCAGCTCAAGCCATGAATGTGATCAAGGATTTCTACATCAATCACCACAAAGAGATCGAACCCGCTTTCAAGTGGAGATTAAATACCCTGCCTCCAACGGACAAGCCGTATAGTATCGCAAATCTAATGGCGATTGAAGTTTCTTCTTTAAGTGCAGTGACAATTGCCGCAGCTCTTTATTTCCTGTTTCTATTTTTTGGAGATATCGCATGGTGGGGCTGGTTAATCCTGGCTGCTGTTCTCCCACTCGGTTACCTTGCCCAATGGGCATGGTACAAACACCTGCTGGTCGATAATCAATAACAAAAAAACATGCCTAGAAATTATAAAGATCAATCCCCAACCGCATTTCAACGTAGACCGCATCTGACAAAAGATGATGCGTGGATACGCGCGTTTCTCAAGGAAGCGCAAGTTGGCCATATCGCCACATCCGTGGACGGGCAACCATTCCTCAACCCGAGCACATTTTGGTACGATGAGGAAAATCATCAGATCGTCTTTCACTCCAATGTGGCGGGGAGAATCCGCTCAAATATTGAGACCAACCCAAAGGTTAGTATTGAGGCGAGCGAATTAGGTAAGTTGCTTCCATCCAACGTGGCGCTTGAGTTTTCGCTCCAGTTCCGCAGTGTTGTCGTTTTTGGTACGGCAAAAGTTGTAACCAATCCCGATGAAGCGCGTAGATTGTTATATGGCCTGATCAGTAAATATTTCCCTGCCATGACGGCCGGGAAGGAATATCGCGAGATCACGGACAAAGAACTGCGCGCGACGTCTGTTTATGCGATCCA
Source organism: Anaerolineales bacterium (assembly GCA_016789485.1). GTDB lineage: Bacteria > Chloroflexota > Anaerolineae > Anaerolineales > Villigracilaceae > Villigracilis. The sequence goes on from JAEURE010000152.1 coordinate 3,036, forward strand.
AATCGAGGAATGGAGCGGCAAGGAAAACTGGGAACAGCGCGCAGACCAAAGCGACGAGTGGCCGCCACTCAATGAAAAATGGTTTGAATGAGAGGATGACATGTCTGAAAAAACGCATACAGAAGAATTCAAGATTGACGGCGAGAAATTGATCGCCAAGATCAAGGAATTGATTCATGAGGGCAATATCCGAAAAATAATCATCAAAGATAAAGAGGGCAAAATCCTGATGGAAATTCCCATGACCTTCGGCGTGGTGGGCGTACTCCTGGCTCCGCAATTGGCCGCCATCGGAGCGATTGCCGCGCTTGTCACCGAGGCAACATTGGTCGTGGAAAAATCGGGGTAGGGAAAAATGAAAGCATTTGAAATCGCATTTTGGATCGCCATTCTTGTGGAAATGATCATCCGCGCACCGCTGAACAAAAAACGCAAGCTAGAGAAAATGAGTGAGAGAAGAGTAACTACTCAGGAAAAAACATTGCTCTTCCTGCTTTTTGTAGGGATGTTCGTCCTGCCCATCATTTATTCTTCATCCGACTGGCTGAATTTTGCTGATTACACACTGCCTGCCTGGGCGGGCTGGCTAGGGGTTATACTAATTACTGCCGCGGTTTTTGTTTTCTGGCGTTCCCATGCAGACCTTGGATTGAACTGGTCGCCTTCGCTTGAGATCCGTGAGAAACATGAACTCATCACACACGGCATCTATAAAGTGATCCGCCATCCCATGTATGCATCCCAATGGCTGTGGGTCATTGCCCAGCCCTTGCTCTTGCAAAACTGGCTGGCAGGTTTTGCAAACCTGATTATTTTCACGCTGTTCTATTTCCTGCGCGTTCAGGCCGAAGAAAAGATGATGCAGGAATTGTTCGGCGATGAATACCGCGACTATATGAAAAAGACGGGAGCGGTCCTCCCTAAAGTACGCTAAGACAACTCAAGAAAAAATCTTTATCAATACATTTACAAAAGGAAAAAAACGAAATGGGATTATTTGGATTTGGCAAGAAAGCTAACAAGAATGTGCCCGTACTTTCCGTGAGCGAAGTCCGCGAACGGCTGCTCGCCCTGAACCGTGAAACCGCTCCATACCAGATCGTTGACGGAGCATCTCAAAACGTCGATTTGATCGCCGAATGGAAGATCGTGGACGCAAAATGGTATGAACTGTTTGCGAAAGCGAATCTCACAAAGGTTTTCCGCATCTATATGAAGTTCGATGAAGCCAAACACCAGGTACGCGGCAAGGATGAGGAATTCAGTGTGGAATGGCGCGCGGGCGTACCCTCACTTTCAATAGCCGCCTCAAAATTTCAGGGACAGATGACCTCGGTGGAATTTGGCGCAGCCTACGCTTTTACAGAAGAGCTAAAACCCGGCGTAGTCTACAATTACCGCTTCAACACCAGCGAGATCAAGAAACCCATTCAGGAAGCCGTAGCCGCCTGCGGATGGGACTATAAAGGCGTGGCGTTCGGAAAGCTTTAGCCTTCACGTGGATAGAAAAGAGACCGTCCCCTAGCGGGTGACGGTCTCTTTTATTACTCGATCACAACCCCATCCAGATTTTCCTCTGATTCAGGGTAGCTCATTTTCAATCCTTCAAGCGTGTCCACCAACACAGAAGAGATGACCAAATCACGGAACCACTTGCGGTTGGCGGGCACGATATACCACGGGGCATAGTCGGTGCTGGTCTTGCTCAGCACATCTTCAAAAGCCTTCATATATTCAGGCCATAATTTGCGTTCTTCCAAATCGCCGAGGCGGAATTTCCAACGCTTGGTGGGATCATCCAAGCGGGATTGTAATCTCTCCTTTTGTTCATCCAGATCAATGTGCAGGTAAAACTTCAAGATCGTTGTCCCGTTTTCTGCCAGAGTACGTTCGAATTCGTTGATCTGCTCAAAGCGTTTGCCCCACACCTCTGGCGGGACGTAGTTATGCACGCGCACGACCAGCACATCTTCGTAATGACTGCGGTTGAAGACAACCAGTTCTCCTTTGCCAGGCACCTGCTTGTGAACGCGCCATAGAAAGTCATGGTCGAGTTCTTCGGGCGTGGGGGCCTTGAAGCTTGCCACGCGCACGCCTGCAGGGTTGACACGGTCAAACACGCGGCGGATCGTTCCATCCTTGCCGCCTGTGTCCATGGCTTGCAAGATGACCAATACTTTGTGCTTATGTTCGGCGTACAACAATTCCTGCAAGGCTTCCAGTTTGCTGTTCAATTTTTCAAGCTTGGCGAGTCCCTCTTCCTTACCACCTTTGAAATCACCCGTATCGTTCGGGTCCCATTTGGATAATTTTACTTTTGTTTCAGGCTTCACCAGATACTGTTTCATGGAATGTCCTTTTTAAGAATGGCTTTGTATCTTCATCGAAGGGAATGTTCTGTTGTCTATTATAACCAGTGAAATCAAATGAACTTCGTCTCAATAGACAGTCCTTATTTTAAAGCTTTTGTAAAGACCGTTACTTTTTATCTCCAAGCGCGACAGCAATAGTGAACACATCAATTTCAAAAAGGAGAAAATAAAATGTTCAAACTATTAATTTCCGCTTTCACTTCCATGAGCCTGATGTTTGGCGCCGCAGAGACTGTGACCAGCCAGCCGGGGGAGCCGCTTTACAACGTCAAAGAGTGGAGCGTTCAATCGTGGAGTCGCATCCAACAGCAGGAAAGAAGCGCTGATCCCATCTCCACAGAAGAACCGCTTCAAAACCAGACCCGTGACCAGTTTCGGGATCAACAACAAGATCAACTCTGTGGCCCTACACTGGGAACTGTCTGCGAGCCAGCTCAAGACCAGCTTCGCGACCAGACTCAAGATCAACTGCGCCTGTATCAGGAAACAGCCACAGAGCCGTTACACTTGAATCCACAAAGCGGAAACAGCCATGGTGACGGTGATGGAACCTGCGATGCGGATTGCACGCCAGCCGCAGAGCCCGGTCCGCACGGCAATGGACACTAATCAATAACTTGCACACCTCTTTTACCCCGCTTCGGTACCTACACCGGGGCGGGGTCTGTTATTAACTAACACACCTTCCCGTAGATTCAACAGTAGCCTTCAACATATATACGCATCTCCGAAGTCTAAAACTATTTCTCCAATCATAATTCAGGAATAGCACATCGTCAGGTTGAACTTGCCGTTAAAAAGAAAAGCGCGGACTCTGGTCCGCGCTTCCAAAAACAACTTAATCTTTAATCCAAAAGCGACGCGGGGATGTTGCCGCCGTTCTCAGCGATCTTCTTCAACACTTCCTTGTGAAGCCAGACGTTCATTTTCGCTGAGTCTTTCATAAGGTCGGCAGGGCAGCCAAGTTCAGTGGCAAGTTCGTTGCGTGCCTCGCGGCTGCTGTCGATGCCCAATACTTTGAGAAGATCTACAATGGAGACTTTCCAATTGAGGTCCTTTCCAGCGGAAAGTTCTTCCAGGTGCTTGACCACATCCACGACCGAAATCGCAGCAGGGGCTCCGGCCGCGGTTGTGCCTGCAGGATGAGCAACATCGTCCTTGGCTTTTTGTGCCTCTTTGGCTGCTCTTGCAGCCTGGCCGGCGGCCAATGCAGAAGCGGGCCTTTCGGAAGCAACGATCTTGGCAGGTGCGGGGGCGGGCTCATCCTTTTTCTTAAGCTTTAACTTTTCGAGAATTTT
>JAEURE010000153.1 GCA_016789485.1 Anaerolineales bacterium
GGTCGGATTGATCGACCGCGCCAACGGATACATCGGCAATCTTTCGAAAGGTATGCGCCAGCGTGTTGGGCTGGCTCAGGCGCTTCTGCATCGTCCCGAAGTGTTGATCCTCGACGAACCCACCATCGGTCTCGACCCCGGGCAGGTTGTCGAAGTCCGCGAGTTGATCCGCGAGATCGGCAAGGAACGCACTGTATTGCTTTCCACCCATCTCTTGCATGAAGCCCAAAATATCTGCGACCGCGTGCTGATCATCAACAAAGGCAAGATCGTTGCGGAAGACACCACCGAAAACCTGCAAGCTCGTTTGATCGGTGCGGAACGCGTCATTGTACGTGTCCGTGGCGAAGCGGACGAACTCGCTGATGCCATCAAATCCGTCAAAGGCGTGCGCGGCGTGGAAACCAAGCAAGACGGCGCAGTGGAATTCGAATTTGCTTCAGGCAAGGATTTGCGTCCCGAGGTTGCAAAGCAAGTCATCAAATCAGGCTACGACTTGCTCGAATTACGTCCGCTTGGCATGAGCCTTGAGGAAATCTTCCTCGAACTCACTGGCTCCGACGCAAAGAAGAAATAAGAGGACTCATGAGAAACATTTGGACCATCGCAAAACGCGAATACGATAATTATTTCAACAGTCCGCTGGCGTATGTGGTGGCATTTGCCATCCTTTTGCCACTGGGCATTTACTTTGCATTGATCCTATGGGTCAGTGCCGAACAATCGTTCATGGGCGGCGGAGCCCCGGAAGCCACACCAATCAACTGGCTGTTTGTCTTCCTGATGATCTTCCTCAGCCCGGCGCTGACCATGCGCGCACTTTCCGATGAAGCCCGCATGGGAACATTGGAATTAATGTTAACGGCTCCCGTCCGCGACTTTGAACTGGTTGCAGGAAAATGGCTGGGCGCCATGCTGTTTGTTCTTTCACTGGCATTGATTACGCTGATATACCCGATCATCCTCAACAATTTTGTCACCCCCAGCATTGACTGGATGGTGATCCTCTCTTCGTATATTGGGTTGATCCTGGTGGTCTCTGCTCTTCTCGCCATCGGCGTGGGAGTCTCGGCTATTTTCACAAATCAGTTTGCGGCCTTCTTCACCACGCTCGGCTTGTTCTTCTTCCTCTGGTTCATGATCAGCCTGCCCGCCAGCTACCTGCAGGAAAGTGGCGAGATATTAAATTACCTCAGCTTGTCCAACCACTTTTCACAATCCATGAATATCGGCACGATCAACCTCGGAGACATTGCCTACTATTTAAGCCTGACCGTCCTGGGTCTGTTCGTCGGCACAACTGCAATTGAAATTCGGAGATGGCGATAATGGCCGGAAAAAAGAAAAACCCAAATGCAAAATACGCCCTGATCGGGCTTGTCGTTGCCCTGCTCGGCTGTGTTTCCACAGGTCTGCTCGGAGCAGCGAACGCCCTAATCTCAATGGGCATGTTCACACTTGAAAACACGAATGCATTAACCCTTGCCCTGCAGATCAGCATTGCCGTTCTCGTGTTGGGACTCGCGATATATGCAATCCTTTCCCCTGACAGCATCCGTCGCTTCTTCACCGGACGCCAGGCACGCTACGGATCAAACTCATTGATCCTCATTTTGGCAGTTCTTGGCATCATCTTTGTAGCGAATTACATTGTCTTCAACAACCCCAAATCATGGGACTTGACCCAGGATAAATCCAACACGCTTTCAAATGAGACACTGCAAATCCTTGCCACCCTTCCTGAAAAGGTGACCGCCACCGCCTTCTACTCCGCCAGCTTGAACACCGCCAGCGCGGATGAACTTTTGCTCAAGTTCAAAACCAACAGCAACGGCAAGTTTGACTACAGCTTTGTTGACCCGGACACAAACCCGGTTGCAGCGCGCCAGGCAGGCGTCACCGGTGACGGCAAGATTATGCTGCAAATGGGCGAAACCAAAGAAATCGCCTCCTTCGCCAGTGAAGAGGAAATCGCGCGTACCATGATTCGACTGATCAGCCCCGAGCCGCGCACCGTGTACTTTTTGCAGGGACATGGTGAACCCAATATTGAATCTGGCGGAGATTTAAGTTACTCCATTGCCAAAAGCACCCTGGAGTCAAAGAACTACACCGTAAACACGTTAAATCTTCTTTCCACAAAGTCCATTCCCGAAGACGCGCTCACCGTCATCATTGCAGGTCCGACCAAACCCGTCAGCGCGCAAGAAGTAGCCTTGCTCAAAAAATATGTTAATGAAGGCGGTTCTCTTGTAGTGTTGCAAGACCCGCCCTTCTTCACAGAGTTTGGCGACTCACCAGACCCGCTGGGTGATTACCTAACCTCGGACTGGGGCATCACGCTCGATGACAACATCATCATCGACTACGAAAATACCCAGAACCCATTTCAGGCTTTATCTTCCCAATACAACAGCCACCCGATCACACAGAACCTGACGAATAATTACATCGTTATTCTGCCGCAGGCAAGCAGCGTCAGCGCCGCCGCAGGGACGGATACCATCGTCCTGACCCCATTGATCAGCACCACAGACCAATCCTGGGGCGAAACTCAATTGGAGACAAGTGCTGACCAGTTCCCAACCTTTGACCCGGCCACCGACACTCAAGGTCCATTGAACCTAGCAGTCGCCGGTGAAAACACCGAAACCAAAGGTCGTGTGGTTGTGTTTGGCAATTCACTCTTCGCCACGGATCAAATCTTCGACGCATACGGCAACGGCAACATCTTCATTAACTCCGTTGATTGGGCAGCCGAACAGGAAGACCTGCTAAGCATCCCCATCCGCGAAACAACCCAACGCGCGTTCCTGCCGCCCACACAGGGAAGGTTCCTCTTCCTGGTTGTCATGGTTGTTTTCGTAGTTCCGGGTTTGGTGGTCTTCGCCGGTATCTATTCATGGTTCACCCGCCGCAAGAGAGGCTAACAGTATTATGGCTCGTAAAACGACAACATCAACACCAAAGAAATCAGCTTCCGCAAAGAGCAGAGCAGTTCGCAAGGAAGCGCCTGCTTCAACAAAGCAGGGAAAACCCGTCTTCCGCGTAGGAACATGGCTTGCAGTTCTTTTGCTGGCAATTTTGATCGGCGGCGCGTATTACATCAATAAAAATAAAGAGGCCTCTGCCGAAGCAGAAGCAACTGCCACAACCGAACCAGCTTTCATCTTTGGCACAGATAACACTGTTTCCAGCATTGAAGTCAAGCCGGCCGACGGAGAAGCTGTCAAAGTAGCGAGAGGCAAGGATGGCGTTTGGGCGTTGGAACTGCCTTTCGAAACAGAGGCAAACCAGGGCTTGGTCGAGGCGGCAGCATCGCAGGTCACAGCCTTGAAAATCATCAGCGAAATCGATGCGGATCCATCCATCTTTGGATTCAACACGCCTGCCTACTTAATCACAATTGAGTTCGCGGATGGAAAAACCAGCAAACTTGAAATCGGCGACGCCACGCCCACCAACAGCGGCTACTACGTGCGTGTGGACGGCAAGAAAATGGCAATCGTTGGATTGAGCAGTATTGACGCTCTCACCAACCTGTCCTTTTCCCCGCCTTATCTGAACACCCCCACACCTACAGCGCTTCCCGCTACGCCGACGCCTGAGCCATCCCCCGAAGCAAGCGCTACCCCGACACCTTAAACCGCCAGGTTTCCACAAGTATGAAGGAAATTTACGGCTGTCCAGTCAAATTTTCTGGACAGCCGTAATACAATTGCATTGCAAGGCATCTGAAAGTTATGAAGGTATTGCTTTTCGATTCAAAAAAGTGTATTCTAATTCAGGTACACATAACTGAAAGTTGGATTGGTATATAAATGGATGTAGAGAAAATATTGATTGTTGACGACGAAGAAGAATTTCCTGCCATAGCGCGGCTCATTGAACTGGGCCGTCAAAAATCTTACGTAACCCTGGACGATATCCTGCACTTCTTCCCTGAAGCAGAGCAGGACGTGGAACAACTGGAAGAAGCTTTCTCAGCCCTTTTAAGTGCGGGTATTCCTTTCATGGAAGACACCGTCATGCCCGAGCCAACCGAGGACGAATTGGTTGCGGTGGAGGAAAGCGGAGAAGCCGAACCGGAACCAGATCTCGCCCTGGATGATTATCTGGCAAACATTGACACTGACGACACGATTGGCCTGTACCTCAAAGAGGTCAGCCGCGTGCCGTTGTTGACGGCTGTCGAAGAAGTACAACTCGCTCAGCGCATCGAACGTGGACGCACAGCCCGCGAAGAACTTGCCCATGGCAACGTCACTCCAAAACGCAGGCTCGACTTGCGCCGTTCGATCGAGGACGGCTGGGGCGCGCGCGAGCACCTCATTACGGCGAACTCCCGCCTGGTAATCTCGGTCGCCAAAAAATATATGGGACGCGGCGTCCCCTTCCTTGATTTGATCCAAGAAGGCAACATCGGTCTCATCCGCGCCACCAAAAAGTTTGATTATCGCCGCGGACATAAATTCTCCACCTATGCAACCTGGTGGATTCGTCAAGCTGTTACCCGTGCCATCGCGGATCAGGGACGTACCATCCGTGTGCCCGTGCACATGGGAGATCAGATCAACAAACTCCTGCGCGTACAGCATCAGCTTACCCAGCGCCTAGGCCGCGAACCAAGCGTGGATGAATTGGCTGTCGCCCTGGATGTGCCGCCCAAGAAAGTTGAAAACATGATTCAGGTGGCGCGCCGTCCCCTTTCACTTGAAACGCCAACGGATGATGAAGAAGATTCGGTGCTTGGCGATTTCATCGAGGACGATGAAGCTCCGCCGCCTGATGACACAGCTACTTATAACCTTTTGCGCGAACACCTTGGTGAAGTTCTTAACGGCTTGCCGCCGCGTGAAGTGCGCATTTTGCAGCTTCGCTATGGCCTGCTTGATGGTCAAGCCTACACTCTCGAAGAAGTAGGCCGCAAAATGGGCGTCACCCGTGAGCGTGTGCGCCAGATCGAAGCACAAGCGTTAAGCCGCCTGCGCCACCCATCCATCCGCAGAAAATTGCGCGATTACCTGGGCGAATAGATTCCAAAAAAGCGTCACTGAATTGTGACGCTTTTTTGATTCCATTACAGGTAAAATTCTGTAATCACAGCCGAGGCAAAATGAAAAATCTCCATCGCGTCAACCTTCTACCTCGAATTCAGGACATTTTCTTCATTGCGATATTTTTTGCTGTACTGCTGCTGGGCAGCCGCATGCTTAATCTGGATGGCGACCTGCCGCGTCATTTATTAATGGGGAAATTGATCCTGCAAACTGGCGAAGTGCCAACGTCCGAGCAGTTTATTCATCCATATCTCGGCAGGCATTATGTGACTCATGAATGGCTTGCGGACGTGATCTTTTACGGGATCTACAAATTTACAGGATTAAAGGGGATCGTTCTTTTTTCCGCAATCATGCTCGCAACAACCTTCTTCCTGATTTATCAATACATCACAGTGCGTTTTCAAAATCGGCTTGGGGCATTTTTTCTTGTGACATGGGGAGCTCTTGCCACTTCGCTCAATTGGGCAACCCGTCCACATTTGTTCTCAATGTTGTTCCTGGCAATTTGGCTCATTTGGGCGGATAAGCTGCGGCGTGGAGAAAAAATCCCTCTTTGGATTTTCCCCGTCTTTATGCTGGTGTGGAGCAATGCGCATGGCGTGTTCATTGCAGGAATTTTGGTCTTGTTTGCATATGCTGTCGGCTGGGGTATCGACATTCTGCTGGAAAATACCAGCGTCAACAAAACGGTTGGGAAAAATATTTGGCTGGCTTTGATCCTTTCCGTACTTGCCAGTTTACTCAACCCGGGTGGAAGCGGATCTTGGGAAAGTATTCTCGGTTTCGTGAACAACCAGTATTTAATGTCCCGCATGCTGGAGTCAAACCCGCCAAACTTCCAGCTACCTGAAATGCGCATACTTTTGGGATTAATAATGGCATCCATTTTCCTGCTTGCCGCCAAAAAGGAAAAAATCTCTTCGGGGCAGGGATTATTACTGGCCGGCTTTACAGCCATGAGCCTTATAGCTTTCAGGAACGTTCACCTGTTCGGCGTTGTAGCTCCATTTGTATTGGCAGAAACACTCAGCACATTTAGCAATATACCGTTTTTATTCAGGCTCGAAGCCAGTTTGCAAAGGGTTGAAAGCCAAATTAAAGGCTCATTTTGGATCGTCGCCTCCACCCTGCTAATTGGCATTCTGGTTCTATCATCCACAGTCACATCCAGACTCTATCAATTTAATCGGCAAATATTTCCCGTAAGCGCAGTGGAATGGCTCAAGGAAAATCCACAAGAGGGAAAAATGTTCAACTACCTGAACTGGGGCGGCTACATCAGCTTCAATCTCTGGCCCGAACAGATGGCATTTATAGACAGCGTTGCCGATGTAACCGGTGAAGTAACCATGGAATATGAAACTGTCATCAGGGTGTTGCCTGGATGGGAATCCATACTAAGCCAATATGATATCCAATGGATCATCATTCCACCCAACTCACTACTGGCGAAAACTCTTACAGACGAGGCTAAATGGTCTATTTTGTACGAAGATAATACGGCCGCCATTTTGAGAAAATAACCCAGATCATGAACAAGGCTTCCGCGTACTCTAAAGATGTAACGGGGTTTTTCCTCATTCTGGCATTTGTGTTCGGGATTGCCGTGCGCATCATCCCGCCGCTGCGCGTGGAC
>JAEURE010000154.1 GCA_016789485.1 Anaerolineales bacterium
TAACGGGTTTACTGGTCAGCGATTGAGCGTAAGCCGACCAAGTCACTGTCATGGGCGCGGGGCGGGCAACGTCGCCAAAAATGATCGGCGGACGCACGGCGCGTGAGCCGTAACTTTGCACCCAGCCATTTTGCGTGAAGGCGATGCCAGTCATGCGCTCGCCGAAGTATTCGACCATGTCCGTACGTTCAAATTCGCCATGCACCAGCACATCCAAGCCGATCTCTTCCTGCATTTTAATCGTGCGGACGATTTCAGTTTTCAAAAACTCATCATATTCCGCTTGCGTGAGCGTGCCTTTATTTTTAGCAGAACGACGCGCGCGCACTTCAGCAGTCTGCGGGAACGAGCCAATTGTTGTCGTTGGTAATGGAGGCAGGGAAAGTTTCTGCGCCTGCGCCACTTTGCGCGTTTGGAAATCGTGAGAGCGATTCAACATAGATTCATCCACCGCTTCGAGCCGCTGGCGCACTTGCGGATTATGTGTGCGCGGTGACTCGCGGCGACTCTTCAACGCTTCACGACTGACCCCAAACGACTCAGCCACCGATTCAACTCCCCTGCTGACAGCTTTTTTAAGTTGCGCCAATTCATCTAATTTCTGACGTGCAAATGCCAGCCACGATTTCAATTCATCATCTAATTTCATTTCCAGATTCAAATCATGCGGACTGAACATCAACGAACAACTCGGCGCAATTTGAACGCGCTCTGTGCCCAACGCCGAAACTGCCGCTTGAACTTTTTTCAACGCCGCGTCCAAGTCTGCGCGCCAGATGTTGCGCCCATCTACGACTCCCAGCGAGAGCGTTTTTTCGGCGGGCAATTGCTCCAGAACCGAATCCAGTTGTTGCGGAGCGCGGACTAAATCTATATGCAAGCCGTAGACTGGCAAACCCACAGCCAGCGCTAAGTTATCTCCCAAATCGCCGAAGTAAGTCGCCACCATCAAGCGGATGCCTGCAACTTGACCTAATTGATTGTATGCATCTGTATAAGCCTTGCGAGCGGCCTCATCTAAGTCTAAAACGAGACAAGGCTCATCAATCTGTACCCAGTCTGCGCCAGCGACGGCGAGGCGTTGCAACACTTCCACGTACACTGGAATCAACTTCGCCAGCGTGTCCAATGGAACATCATCAGGGGAGACAGATTTACTCAACAGCAGATAGGATACAGGTCCCAGCAGAACCGGGCGAGTGTGAATCCCCGCTTCTTTCGCCTCGATAAATTCATCTACTACTTTGGTGGAAGCCAGGCGATAAGTCTGGTCTTTCTCAATTTCGGGGACAATATAATGATAATTGGTGTCGAACCACTTGGTCATTTCCATTGCGGCGAAAGTCTGTTCACCCCGTTGCGCGCCGCGCGCCATCGCAAAATATAAATCAAGATCAGTTGGGTTTTTGAGTTGAGCGTACCGCTTGGGTATCGCGCCGACCATATGGGTTGTGTCAAGAACATGATCGTATAGTGAAAAATCGTTCGAGGGGATGATATCAATGCCTGCATCCCGCTGAATCCTCCAATGTGCAAGCCGCAATTCCCTACCTGTCTTCAGAAGATCCGGCGCGCCGATTTTCCCCGACCAGTAGCCTTCCAAAGCCCATTTTAATTCACGCTTTACGCCCAAACGAGGGTATCCTAGATTGCTGGTAACTGCCATTGATTACTTTTCCTTTAACTTCCAGATATCAGGTGTGCTCAAAACTTCAGAGTGAGGGTTTTATCTCCGATCAGCGCAACGATAATTTCTGTTCTGAAATGTTCGCGCAGATTGATACAGGAGTTCCATAGTCCTACCCACCGATGACAGTGGGCAATTCCAGCATTTATTCTTTCTCAGATGTACTTTCGTGAGGTGTTGGTATGCCCGGTCACAAGTACATCGGCACTCGTATAGGGATAGGGCGGCTGCCAGCCTTCGTCAGGTGAAGCATATGAGTAGGCATCGAATGTCTCGAAAACTTCCGTTTCTGCGCCGGTAACTTTGAGGAATACGTCGAATTTTGATTGATGCCGCACCACATCAATGGGGATAATAATGCTGCGCTCTTCATAAAGGGGCTCACTCCATAGCCCATTGCCCCCCTTTTGTGTCGGATCGGGAAAGACAGCTTTTGCAAGGATTGCTATTACAAGTCGATTATCAGGATTAATAATCACTTTCCGTACGACACCTACCAATGTGTCAGTTGCGTAAATACCTGCACCGATGGTTGGTTGCAGTGCACGTTGATCCCCTGTATGGATATCTTCCCCTGAGACACGAATGGAATTGAACACTCCCCTAACTTTCGGTATTGAAACAGCCTGTTCTTGAGCGGCGATACGAGCTTCAAGCTCGGAGGTTTCGCCGCTCAATGTTATGAATCCATTGTGTGATCCGGTAAAGATCCGCGCTTTGCGAGTGCGCACATCCTTGCCAATTGCCTGTGCGACAGCGAGCGTCAAGTCGCTATCGACCGTCAGAAGATTCTCTAATTCCCAAATGCCTTCCGCCTTAAGGGCGGCTCTTTCAGCGCGCACCTTTATAGATGGAAGAGAAACATATCCACAAAGATAAACCGTGCTATTTTTCACTTTGACATCGATTTGTCGATATTCTGTTTGACGTAATGCGACATCATCCCACAGCGCTTTACCCACGCCAGCGGCCAGAGCAGAATCCGATCGATACGGAGTTAGCTTTTTTAACTCGCTTTTTCCAATGGAGAGGTGGACCTTGTCCTCAGTGATCTTTTCGATCCAATCAAACGGCACAATAACTTTGCGCCGCCACAAGCCGCGGATTTGAACAACGATTCCATCCACCCACCCTTCTGTATCGGAGAGCAGGGAAATTATGCTGCCTGTATACCCATCACTGCAGAATACCTGTTGTCCGATAGCAACTGGTAACACCGAAAGAGGTGTTCCATCGGTGCTGATCACCTGCCAATTCGAAACTCGCTGGCTAAGCTCAGAATCTGAAATTCGGTTTGTAGTTACCATGATTTGTCCTTCTCACAATTTGATACAACTGTACCCTATAATGTCCGATTTATTAACCGCCTTAACGCGTAGTCTTTTTCCATATAATTGATGATTTATCGGGTCTTATCTATGACTAGAATGTCTTGAGTCCTGCGTGAAGCCAGGATTTCTTTTGATTAGGACTTGCTCTTTTTCCGTCGAAGTGCGTAGGAAAAATTCGCAATTCTGCGGTTGTCGACCCTCCAGCACGCGTTTATAGTTACCTCCAAATGAGTAAACTACCGCCGCCAAAGGCGGCGGCTTTGGGATAATGCGCCTAGAGGGCGCGCGCTTGCTGGTATCTCCTAATCGAATAACTTTCCTTGCACCGCTTCGACTTGCTTTTCCTGTTTCTCCTGCCACCGGAAGTATTTCCTGATCTTTTCTTCGTCCAGTCCAATGGTACTTACACAGTATCCTCGCGCCCACAGATGACGACCCCAATACCGCCACCCCGGATTTTCATATTGTTGGAACAATCGCAACGCCATTCTTCCTTTCAGATATCCCATGAAATCCGATACTGAATACTTCGGCGGTATAGCCATTTAGCAAAACCTTCATACATATTAATATCCGTGATGGTCAAGTCATGCGGTATCCTCAAATGTACTGAAGCCCGATGAAGAGACGCGCCACGACTGCCGACGAAATTCTCCTAATATTTTCTCCTGGTAGCAACTTACCTGCCGCCGGAGCGGCGGCAGGCTCACACGAAATTGCATCCTAATAAATAAGTGACGAGGAACTGTTGGTTTACCGTTCTAATTGAGATCGGCAAGTTCTGGATTGGTTCTTTGCCTTCCATTATGCTTTTTCAGCTTGCTTGGGCAAGAGTATGTCCATATGCTTGTAGGGATAGGGAGGTTCCCAAATTGCTGGAGCCGGGAAATAGGCGCCCGGGTCAAAGTTATTGAATGCTGCCACTAGCGCACCTTTCTCTTTGAGAAATACGGATGTTGATGTGAGATGTCGCACTATCTTGACAGGGATGATGACTCTGCGTTCTGAGTGGTGGTGCTCATTCCATTGCCAGTTCGATCCTATCTGATCCGGCTCGGGAAGTATGGCATTGGCGAGAATCGCCGTCACCAACCGATTGTTCGGGTCGATAACTACTTTTTCGACCTTTCCTATTTTCATGTCGGTCGCGTAAATGCTTGTACCAACCAACGGCTGCAACGTACGCTGATCTTTAGCATCTATATCCGCTCCAAGTACGCGAATGGAATTGAGCACCCCTCTTACTCTCGGCATCGCCACTGCCTGTTCTTGAGCGGCAAGGCGACTTTCAAGGCTGGGAGCTTGTCCGGTTAATGTAACAAACCCATTATTTACGCCGACGAAGACTCTAGCCTTCTTGGCGAGCGGATCGTTTCCAATCGCCAGGGCAACAGCGGTTTTCAAGTCGCTATCGATGGTCAAATCGTTTTCTACTTTCCATATACCGTCCACTTTGAGGGCTGCTCTTTCTGCGCCCGAACTCATGGATGGGAAACTCACGTAACCGGACAGGTACGCGATGCCGTTTTCCACTTCCACATGGATCTGTCGATCATCGGTCTGACGTAAGATCGTATCTGCCCACAGAACATGACTGACATGCGCCACGAGAACATGATCCGGCCGATAAGTGGGAAGCCTCTTTAGATCGTATTTGACTATGGAGAGATAAACAACTTCTCCATCAATGTGTTCAATCCGGTCCATCGGGATGATTACCTTTCGGCGGGACCAGCCGCGGGTTAGCAAAACAAATCTTTCAGTCCGCCCATCTTTGTCAGCCAGCAAATGCGTGATTGTCCCTGAGTATCCGTCGCTGAAAATCACTTTCTGTCCTACAGCGACTGGCAGCACCTGGGTGGATGCTTCTTGTACACTGATACTTCGCAAGTTCGACACCAGCTCCTGCACCTCAATGTCCGATATTCTATTTTTAGCTCTCATTTTCCATCCTTTCTACTATTGCCAATAACTTTACTCGTCAACCTCTGATTTTTGAACCACCGTAATGCGTAAATTCTCCTACCTAAAAATGATGATTTGTTGTCGTAAAAAAGACTTCAAAGTGGCTGAACAAGCCAATCTTTGCATTTCGGATTTTCCTGATATCCATCGAACTGCGTAGGAAAAAATACGCAGTTCGACGGTTGCTATTCCGAGTCTGTCCGGGTACATTACTATTGCTATGAATAAAAAACCCCCTTCACCGTTTCATGTACATCTAGCCATCGATGGTTCAGAGCATGCCATGGCGGCTACACAACTTGTCAGTGATTTGTCTCTGCCTCGAAACAGTCACATCACAATCCTGGGTGTAGTCCCCCCTGGTGAATCGTCATATGAATCCAGGTTGCGCGCGGCCTTTGTGCAGGCGGAAAAGACCCTTGGCAGGAAGGCAGCCGAGACGGAATCTGTATTGCTGTACGGTCACGTCGCCAAACAATTGATCGAGTATGGCAGTGCGCACCCGCCTGATCTGATGGTGATCGGGGCTAAAGGGTTATATGCGACGCTAAAGATCCTGCTAGGAGGAGTGGCACAGCAGGTGGTGCAGCATGCGCACTGGCCGGTATTGGTCACGCGACCTCCATATCATGGTCTGCGACGGGTGCTTCTTGCAACGGATGGATCACCCAACAGCCGCCTGGCAACCGAATATCTGGCTCTGTTCCCATTGCCGCCTCAAGCTGAGATCCAAGTAGCGCATGCCCAACCCATCCTCCTTGAAGAGACGGCGACATATGTTCACCACAGCGGTCCCATTGCTTATCTAGCCCCTTCCATGCCACTTATGGCAGATCGCCCAACTGCATCACACCAGATGGAACTCCAGAAGCAAAGAGGGCGAGCGATTCTCGCAGAAACAAGAGGGATATTGGAAGCAGCAGGTCGCAAGTCAAAAGGTATCATTCTGGATGGCGACCCGGCATCTCAACTCCTGGCGTATTCTGAACAGCAAGGGATTGACCTGATCGTAGCCGGCTCACGTGGACTGAGCGCCATTGAGGGATGGTGGTGGGGCAGTGTTTCTCGGAAACTGGTACACTACGCCCACAGTTCTGTTCTATTCGTACGAACAGAATCAGAAGTACGCACAGAATTAGAAGATAGTAACTCGAAGTAATTTCAGATGATCGAGCGACCCATTCAGTGGACCAAGAATAGACATAAGAAGACTCTCCCGGCAAACTCCAAGCGGGAGGAACTGTTATCCGTTGACCTGCCCCAGAAAATCCTCCGCTTTCATCGCCAGCTACCAGGTTATCGTATGAGTCCACTTAAAGGACTCTCGAACCTTGCTGCCAGATTAGGCTTAGGTGGGATTTGGGTTAAGGATGAGTCAGCGCGGTTGGATCTCCAATCCTTCAAAGTGTTGGGAGGTTCCTATGCGATCTATAAGCTCATTCAAAAGCGTTTAGGACTGGATGACCATAAATTGTCCTTTGCGGATCTCAAATATGATGTAGTCCGCGAAAAGCTGGGTGATATCACCTTTGTTGCTGCTACTGACGGAAACCATGGACGCGGCGTGGCCTGGTCCGCGGCACAGATGGGTTTCAAATCGGTGATCTATGTCCACAGGCTAACCTCCCAGGGACGCATTCAGGCGATCGAGAGCAGCGGTGCGCGGGT
>JAEURE010000155.1 GCA_016789485.1 Anaerolineales bacterium
GGGCGAGATTAACAACGATGCGATGACGGGGGAAATGCAAGCCGGCATTTTTGACGGCGGTTTGCACACGCTCACGGCTTTCTTGAACCGCCGAATCGGGCAAGCCGACAATGGTTACGCCGGGTAAACCGTTGGTGTAATCTACTTCCACTTCGACGATGACACCTTCGAGTCCCACCACGGCGCAGGAATACACGCGGGATAGCATGAGGTGAAGTTTAGACGAGGGGGAGTGAAATGTCAATTATGTATGCTCTATTTTTGCGCATGTTTAATGTCAGTTGGAAGCTCACTACTAGTACGGAAGGATTATCTTCATATTCTATTTGTCTGTTATATAATCCGCCGCATGGAAAATCAAAAGCAACCTTTCTGGACCCGCGACTCATCCATTTTGCTGGGCGGGTTCTTCGTTACAATTTTGTTGATCCTTTATATCTGGTGGCCGCTGGCGGAGGAAGTGCTCTCGTACGTTGATTGGAACGGTCCCTGGTGGTTGTACATCGACTGGCTGCTGCTGGGCGTTTTTATGTTCATGTCCATTACCATTGTGGCGCGCGCAAATCTAAAAACCGATGTGCTAATCGTTTTTGTGGGTATCTGCGGCGGGCTGGCAATTGAATCGTGGGGCACGCAAACGAATCTTTGGCATTACTATACTGCCGAACGTCCACCATTATGGATCATCCCTGCCTGGCCGATCGCAAGTCTCTCGATTGATCGAATCACAAGGTTTCTTAACTGGGTGATTGATCAAATAGGCGGGCGGAACAAGCCGACTGCCCCATTTGCTGTTCTTTATTGGCTGACCTTCGCTTCTTTCCTGCTCCTTATGCTGATCTTTGTTTCCCCAACATTTGATAAGTCCTATACATGGCTCGCGCTGCTCCTGTGCATTTTGCTTATTTTTACGCCCACAAATTATCGCTTTGCTTTGCTTACCTTTATTGCAGGCGCAGGGCTTGGCTACTTCCTTGAGTTGTGGGGCACCACCCGCGAGTGCTGGACATATTACACGTTCCAAAAGCCTCCGTTATTTGCAGTGCTTGCGCACGGCATGGCGGCTGTCGCATTTTGGCGGGCGGGGTTATTGGTTAAGATGGTATTACAGAAGGCGAGGGGAAGACAATGGGTTGCAGGGGATGGCTAGTATTGAGCACAACTTTGATTTATCCGCGGGATGGTTTCCATCTCGCGGATTTTTTATTAAACAGGGGGATCAACTTCTTGGGGACAGAATCAGCTGTCGGTGGAGGTGAGGCGATTGTGACATTAAATATCTTGACAGGCGGGGGAATTATCCTATAATGTGACTTGCTGGTCATGTGACCGACAAGTCATACGACTGCGGAAAGATATACCTGGCTCGCTGCTGCCCCGTCACTGGCGGCTATTAGGATGCGCCCAACATACCTGTCAAAGTCAATAAGAATGCATACAATCGCGAGGCGCAGATGCGTTTATGGAATATAACAGAAGAGAAGCTCAAAAAAATAACTCTATAAGGTTTCGATATGCCAAAGCAAACATTCCTGAATCTTCCTGATGAGAAACGACAAACTGTTGTTAATGCTGCAATCGATGAGTTTGCGGAATATGGCTTTGAATCCGCTTCCATTAATCGTATTGTGGCAAACAGCGGCATTTCAAAGGGAAGCTTTTATCAATACTTTGAAGACAAGATGGATGTCTTCAAATACCTCATGGATGTGATCGCGCAGGAAAAAACAGAATTTTTCAAAGGAAAGCATCCGCCAAGTCCGGGCCAAAGCATCTTCGGTTATTTTCGCTGGATGATCAAGACGGGCATGGAGTTCAATTCTACGAACCCGAAGCTTGTGAAAGCCATTGCGCGTGTCCTACTGAGCGAAGGCATGTATTACGGGCAGATATTCGCTGATGTAAGAAAGAAAACAATGGATACCTTGGTTGGTATGATCCAAAGCGCCAAGCAAAATGGAGAGATTGATGCAAGTGTGGATGAGAAGGTGGCTGCAAAGGTCATGGATACATGGAGCAATGTCATCAGTAATTCCATTTTAGAGGAAGGCATGCAGAAAAAGGATATTGTCAAATGGGTGCGTGCTCCGAAGACCCAAAAATATATTGACGATATGCTTTCGATCATGGAGCATGGATTAAGAAATGTAAAGGCGTCATCCTCTGATGATGACGGAAAGGAAGAATGACTATGCAGCTTTATTTAAAAATTGCAATGAGAAATATCTGGCGTCAGCGCCGCAGGACCTTGTTGATTGCCGTTGGTATGGGTGTCACCATGGCGTTGTTGGTTTTCTACGATGGTTTGATTGGCGGATTTGAACAGGCAATTTATGGGAATGCCATTCAACTGCTGGGAGGCAACATTCAGGTCCACGCGCCAGGGTATAGTGAGAAGGCCGCCCGGAAGCCATTACTTGCATTAGATGACCCGGACCGAATCATTCAAGCTGCGGAATCGCAGCCAAATGTGATTGTTGCTTCAAAACGCATCGTAACTGGCGGCTTGGTGACGAATCGCGAAGGCGCTTTTTCCGTCTCGATCATCGGCGTGGAAACGGATAAGGAGATACTCGTCACGCCGGTGGCGGATAACATATCCAGTGGGCGTTATTTGAACGCAGATGATGGCGATGTGATTGTCATCGGTCAGGGATTAGCTACGGCCATGGATGTTGAAGTGGGTGACCGCATCACAATGGTGGGCAGTTCCACACACGAGCAGACGCGCCAGCGCACAATGACGATTGTTGGCATCTTCGATGTAGGTGTGCCTTCTGTGGAGAAGAACACGATCTACGTGTCCCTTTCTGAAGCGCAGCAATTGTTTGGCTTGGATGGGCAGGTGACCGAAGTTGTCATTTCCCTGAAACAGATCGGGCAGGAACCAGACGTTATGAACACCATCCATAGCCAAGTGCCGGGTTATGAAGTGGAAAGCTGGGAAACCAGCATCCCTGATCTGAAACAAACCATGGATATGAAAACCGGTGTCATGAGCGTTTTTGGCGTGTTCATGTTAGGTATTGCAGCCATTGGTATTCTTAACTTACTCTTGATGGCTGTTTTTGAGCGCACACGTGAGATTGGCATAATTGGCGCGTTAGGTCTTCGCCCCGGCCAGATCATGTTGACCTTTCTGCTGGAAGGAATCTTGATCGGCGTAATGGGTGCTGTGTTGGGAGCCATACTGGGCACTACTTTCAATTGGATTTTCAGCATAGTAGGTCTGGACTATAGCCAGTTTGCCAACCTGACCGAATACACTGCACTGATCAATGGGAGCATCTATACCCAGCTCGTTCCGATGAAGGTGCTCCAACATGCGTTCACAGTTGCCATTATTGCGGCACTTGCAGCCCTGTATCCTGCGTATGAAGCCTCAAAGCGTGAACCGGCTGCAGCGCTGCATTATGTGTAGGAGTTGTTGACATGATGAATTATCTAAAGATTGCATACCGTAACCTGGGCAGGCACCGCCGTCGTACGTTTCTTTCGGCGCTGGCTTTGGCCATGGGAACGGCTTTGTTGATGTTCATTGCCGCCTTCTTTCAAGGCGAAATGCGCAGTTCGATGGAAACCACCCTGCGACTGGATAGCGGGCACATCCAAATTCGGGATGTGGATTACGACCCTGACAAACTCAGTGTTGCCTGGGAATATCTAATAGAAAACCCGGGGCAGGTTGCGGCGCAGGTCGAAGCGCTGAATCAAGTTCAAGTTGCCACGCCGCGTTTGCTGGCGAGCGGAATCGTCTCTGTGGGGGATGAATCTGCTGGAGTTCAGATCATGGGGGTTGTACCCTCCTCTGAGGCGAACGCTCCGTATCGTGATGGTATTGTTTCCGGTGAGTTTCTTGCTGCTGATGACCGCGAAGGTGTTGTTATCGGTTATCCCTTGGCGGAGAGTTTGGGTCTGAACGTTGGTGATCAACTCACGCTTCTAGTGAATACATCTGAGGGAAACGTAGATGAACAGCAATTTACAGTGCGTGGTGTTTTCACGACCGGTACATCAGTTTACGATAAGGGAGTTGTATTTTTGCCGCTTGAGAAGGCTCAGGCGTTTTCTGGTGCAGAAAATCGTGCCAGTATGATATTCATCTTGCTAAAGGACCGCGAACAGGCGGATGCTGTTGCTGCTGCCATTCAAGGCCAAGGCTATCAGGTAAAAACCTGGAATCAATTAAATGAATTGCTTGTGCTGATCAATGATTTCTCGAACGCCTACATTACGATTCTGAATCTAATTGTTTTGGGCGTAACCGCCACAGTCATTGTCAATACCCTGCTCATGTCTGTCTTTGAACGCACTCGTGAGATCGGCATTCTGACGGCCATTGGCATGAAGGGTCGTCAGGTCATTGCCTTGTTTCTCACCGAAGCTGGTTTACTCGCCTTGGGCGGAATCACGATTGGATCGCTGGCAGGCTGGGCGCTCTCTGCCTACTTTGGAAAAGTTGGCTTTTATTTTGGCGACCTCGGGGTAAGCGGCGGGATGCTTTTGCAGGACCGCATCTATCCCTACCTGACGATTGATGCGGCGATCAATCTGGTTGTTACCTCATTCATAATTACCCTACTCGCTTCGCTTTATCCCGCGCGGCTTGCGTCCCGCATGGAACCTGTCGAAGCCTTGCATGGCGCAAACTAAGGAGAAATATCATGGAAGTTGCAAAATTAACAGATGTCACTCGTGTTTATAAAATCGGCGAAGTGGAAACACGTGCTTTGAACGGTGTCAGCTTATCTATTAATAGCGGTGAATTTACATCATTAGTCGGTCCTTCTGGTTCGGGCAAAACCACACTCTTGCAGTTGATCGGCTGTCTTGACCAGCCCACATCCGGCAAAGTGGTCATCAATGGCAAAGAAACCACCAACTTGAACCGTAACCAACGCGCTGATTTACGAAAGGGAACCATCGGGTTTGTGTTCCAATTCTTTGCGCTTATCCCCACGTTGACGGCTTACGAAAATGTGGAAATGCCGCTCCTGCTCAATGGCAGGAATCCTGCAGAGCGCAAACAGCGCGTGATGGAATTGCTTGAAGCGGTGGATGTTGTCAACCGTGCTCACCATCGCCCTGACCAACTCTCGGGTGGACAACAGCAGCGCATCGCTGTTGCCCGAGCACTTGCTACTGACCCAAAACTGATCCTGGCTGATGAACCCACTGCCAATCTGGATAGTGAAAACGGCAAGCAGGTGATGGACATAATGAAGAGACTCAACAAAGATACGGGCGTCACATTTGTCTTTGCTACTCACGATTCACGCGTCATCAGCTATGCGGAGCGGGTGGTTACACTGGAAGACGGTCTTATCGTCAAGGATTCTGCAAAATAACACAGAAGAATCAACCTTTAAAATACCTGTGCAAAACCTGTGCATCATGATAAGATACAGCAAGTAAATTGCACAGGTTTGGAGTGATATAGAATGAATAAAATTTTTTGGATCGTTATAACAATCCTCGCTCTTGCGATAACAGCTTGCGGAGGAAACAGCACCCCGGAAGCCATCCCCACTATTTCTCTGGATGGCGGCCAGCCTTCAACTAATAATAATGCGCAAACCAGCAGCGGAGATTCTGTCTCCGCCGCAGCGGTCGTCGTCCCGATGTCTGAGGCGCGTCTATCCTTTACCAGTGTAGGTCGAGTCGCTTCTGTCAACGTGCAGGTTGGAGATAAGGTTGAGGCGGGCCAAATCCTTGTTGAGTTGGATACCGCAATCCTGGAGGCGAAAGTCAAAGAGGCAGAGGCTAATTTGGCGTATGCAGAGACCGATCTCAAGTATTTGATTCGCGTTACGGGTTGTCGGGGAGAAGGCTGTACGCCTAGTCAAAAGCATATTGAGGTGGCTGAAAATGAAGTCGCTCGCGCACAGGCACTGGTTGATTCAGCAAAGGCGACCTTAAATGCACAATCGAATCTGACCGCGCCGTTTGCTGGTACGGTTGTTTCTGTAGACATTTCCCCCGCTGAAACAGTAACGCCGGGCCAGATCGTGATCGTGTTTGGTGATCTCAGTGGTTATCGCATCGAAACCACAGATTTAAGTGAGCGGGATGTGCCGCAGGTGAAAATTGGTCAGGCTGCCACTGTTTTCGTGGAAGCGTTGGGACAGGACTTCACCGGCAAAGTAGCAGATGTGTCGCGCATCTCTTCCACTATTGGTGGGGATGTGGTCTATAAAGTGACAATTGACTTCGATCAACAACCAAAGGGACTTCTCTGGGGCATGAGTGCGGATGTTGAAATCCTCGTCGGGAATTAACGAGGAGATGAAAATGAAAAGATACGTCTGGTTGTTTGTATTGATCCTCATCCTGACAGCCTGTAGTGGAAATCCAACTCCTGCGGCAGTCTCCTCTCCCGCTGCCACTTCGGTTGCAGAGACAGCGATTGTTTCTGACCCGAACGTAGTCATCGCTTCTGCAGTGATTGCTCCTGCTCAGGTTTCTGAATTGGGTTTCACTGTTTCGGCGCTTGTAAAAGATACCCTCGTCATGGAGGGCGAGCAGGTCCTGACAGGACAGCCTCTCATTGTTTTGGATACTCCCGAGCTTGAGTTTGCTGTTACTGCGGCTGAGTTTGACTATAAGTCGAAAAGCCTCGCCGCAGAATTACAGAAAGCTGAAAAGGTG
>JAEURE010000156.1 GCA_016789485.1 Anaerolineales bacterium
CGGATGAAGTTCCGCTCAACGATTCACTGGTTATTACTAAATACGCTTCGCCTCTGACCGTTGAGCCTGTTACCGTCATGGAAGGGAATCATCCCATTCCCGGCATTGCCAGCCTTCAAGCGGGCACGGCTGCAATTAAATTTGTTTCCCAATTAACTCAGGATGATTTGCTCGTGTGCTTGATTTCGGGCGGCGGTTCGGCCTTGATGACTGCGCCCCGTGTTCCGCTCGAAGATCTGCAAATGCTTACTTCTGCATTGTTGTCATGCGGTGCGCGCATTGATGAGATCAACATCCTGCGCCGTCATCTTGACCGATTGAAAGGCGGAGGGATTGCAGGCTTGGCAAATGGCGCACAGGTCATTTCCCTTATTCTCTCCGATGTGGTCGGAGATTCTCTCGAAACAATTGCTTCTGGCCCCACAGCTCCAGATCCCACTAGTTTGACCGATGCGATTTCAATAATTGATAAATATGACTTGAGAGATAGAATTCCCGCTTCCATTATTCCAGCCTTGTCAGAAACCTTGAAACCCGACGATCCAATCTTTGAAAAGGTTCAAAATACGATTGTTGCCAGCAATTCCGTTGCTTTGCGTGCAGCTCAAGTCCAGACCGAATTATTGGGGATGCAAACCCGGATACTTGATTCAAATTTGCAGGGCGAATCAGGCGTTGTGGGGAAAGAGCTGGCTGTTCAACTGCGGGAATCCCTGCAAATTATGACCCGCCCGTTTTGTTTGCTGGCTAGCGGAGAAACGACCGTGACGATCAAGGGAAATGGGAGAGGCGGAAGAAATCAGGAACTTGCTCTTGCCGCCGTGGATACACTGGCTGGCTTGAAAAATGTTCTGTTTATTTCCATTGCCACTGACGGTGAAGATGGTCCCACAGATGCAGCGGGTGCTTTTGTGACGGGGGATACTGCCCAAAGGGCAGAGTCGCTCGGGATGTGTGCGGCAGACTATTTGTTAAATAATGATGCGTATTCCTATTTCGATAAACTCGATCAATTGGTGAAGATAGGTCCCAGCGGGACGAATGTCAACGACCTGGTCATCTGCTTCGCTTTTTGATTAACGTTTAACAAGCGCGAAGATCCCAAACAGAATAATGATCGTTCCAGATATTCGGTTGATCCACGCCATGTGTGATTGATTTAATCGGTCGCGCATCACACCGACACCGATGCTGAGTGCCAGCCACCAGCTTGCCGAACCCGCGAACACTCCCGCTACCATCACTAACGGCGAGTTCACATTTTGGCCAATCATGGTTCCTGCGAAGATTGCTGCGAACGACAGGATGGTGATGGGATTGGTGATGGTGAGAAAAAATGTGGAGAGATACATGCTGAGATAACTGCCTTGCCTGGCTTGTGCGGCCTGGTCGGCGGGCTTTTCAAGAAAAGTCTTTATCCCAAGATATAGAAGGAATAACCCGCCGATCAGTTGAAGCCAGAATGCGTTTTTAACCAATAGATTTGTGATGACGGTTAATCCAAATGCGGCAATTGCACCGTACACCGTGTCAGCAGTGGCTGCACCCATGCCGGATAAAAAGCCCGCCAGCTTTCCATTGGACAGTGTTCGGCGAATGCATAATACGCCGATGGGTCCCACGGGGGCGGCAATCGAGATGCCGATGATAAATGCTCGAAGGAAGAGAGAAGGAGTTTCTGTCATTGCAAGAGAATCAAAAAGGGACGCGCTCGCGTCCCTTTATTTTTATGCTTCGGCTTTTCTTCCGAACCAGGTTCGCCACTCGCGTTTTTCCCACAGCACGAGGATGGGAGCTGCCACGAAAATGGAGGAATACGTTCCGCTCAGCAAGCCGACCAGCAGGATGATGGCAAATTCCTGCAGTGTGACGCCGCCAAACAACGCCAGCGAGAGCAGGAGGAATTCCACAGTCATCAACTGGGTATTAATTGAGCGCTGCAATGTCTGCACGATGGAATGGTTGACGAGTTTTTCGAATTCGAGACGGCGGTGGATGTTGGAGTTTTCGCGGATGCGGTCAAACACCACAATGGTGTCCTGCATGGAGAAACCGATGACGGTCAGCAGGGCGGTCAGAAAGAGTGAGTCGATTTGCCATTCAAAAAAGTAAACGCCGATCCCGGTGATACTGAAAATAATGGCAATGTCGTGAAGCATGGCCAAAATGGCGCAGACACCGTAGCGGAAGGCATTCTCCACCTTGCGAAATGACCAGACAATGAATAGCACAACTAGAATGGAGGCAACCGCAATTGCAATGGCGGCGCGCTGTGTTACCTGTTTGCCGATGCTCGGTCCGACGCTGTCAAAACGTATCACAGTGATCTCGGACCCCGATTTTTCCTGCATGCCTTTCAGTACTATATCGCGGGCTTCATTTGTAAGAAAAGACGAGCGGATGATGATGGATCCAGTTTCCGTGGTCGTAACTTGCGCGTCAGCGATTTCTGCTTTTTCGTAGATGGGCAGGATGGAATCCGCGTCTAGGGATTTTCCCTTTTCAAATTGAACTTCCAACAGCGTACCGCCGGTGAAGTCAATTGAAAGCGGGACTCCCTTGATCAGGAGCAGCGCCAGCCCCGACACGATCAGGATTGTGGATAAAGCAAAAAAGTAATATCGTTTACCTAAAATGTTCATAAAAGTATCCTTGATGCTCCCGTTTATATACCAAACCAGCGTTCATAGTTTTGAGGCTTGAAGGATCGCAGGAAAAGCGCTAGCAGGGTGCGGGTGACATAAATGGCTGTGAACAGCGAGATCAACACGCCGAGGGCCAATGTCAGTGAAAAACCTTTTACGATGGTTGCTCCGAATGAGGAGCCGAACCAGAATAGAATTACTGATGTGATGATGGCGGCCAGGTTCGAGTCGCGAATCGATGACCACGCGCGTGTCCAGCCCAGGTCCATGGCCTGGATCAGGCTTCGGCCGCTGCGCAATTCCTCTTTCATGCGTTCAAAGATCAGGATGTTGGAATCCAATGCCGTGCCGGTGCTCAACAGGAAACCTGCAATTCCGGGCAGGGTGAGTGTGAAGTGGAACCACTTGAATATCGCAAAAGTAATTGCCGCGTAAATCATGATGGAAAGCACTGCTACAATGCCCGGCAGGCGGTAATAGATGATCATGAACAGGACGACAATCACCATACCGATCAAGCCGGCAACAAGACTTTTGTTGAGCGAGTCTGCGCCAAGGGTGGGCCCGATGATACGGGTCTCAACCACTTTCAGCGGGACGGGCAAGGAACCGTAGCGTAGTTGGATTGCGAATGCATTTGCAGATTCATAGGTAAATCTGCCGCTGATCGAGCCCGAGCCGCCTGTGATCGCGTCATTGATCACAGGGGCGGAAATGACGCGTTTGTCCAAAAGGATGGTCAGGAATTTCCCGCGGTTGGCAGAGGTGTGATCTGCAAAGATTTTTGAGCCATTTGATTTAAGAACGAAATTGATAATGTAGTTCGTGCCGAGCGTATCCTGCGAAACGTTGACGGATTCGAGTTCCGCACCTGTCATAATGGTATGGAAAACATTAACACCGTCTGCAGGAGTTGCTGCGGCATCGCCAGTTGGGCTGTAATCAGTGACGAGGATGCTGCCTTCTTCAGGATTAAAGTCGCCCGTATCAACGAATTCCAGCAAGCCAGTCTGCTGGATCGTTGCCAGCACGGCCTCGGTATCTTCCAATCCGGGGAATTCGCCGACAATGCGGCGCTCACCGGCAACCTGGATGACATTTTCGTTCACGCCGAGCGCGTCTGTACGCTGTTGAACGATATCACGGGCGATCTCCATCGAAGCCGTATCGATCTTGGCGTTCTCAGGCAGGTCGGCTTCAAGCAAAACTTGTAAGCCGCCTCGCAGATCCAGACCCAGACGGGGGGTAAGGTCCTGAGAGAAAAGGGTTTCATCTGTCATTGGGTTGAGGATTTTTACCTGGGTGCTGAAATCAACCCACAGGGAAAAAGCCAGGATAACCACAACGAGGATGATGCGATTGGTTAAATTACGAATCATGCGTTAAATACTCCATCCACGAAAATGCCAGCTTTGGGGGCTGGCGCGGACGCCATTATACTCCCGTTGAATGATTTATGGGTATATCCACGCTTCAAATAATGAAGAGAGATCGCACTTGCAGCCTGCCTCGGCTTCTGCTCTCAGAATTTCGGCAGTCCCAATTCCCCAAGCGTTTTTAGTTGTATAACTTTTTATGAATGAATCAAACGCTTCTTCGCCCATTTCCTTCCGCAAGGCTTCAAAAAACAGCGCGCCACGTCCATATACGATGCCGCTGTATTCCGCGTCCGAATATTCGCGCACCGGTAAACCAACAGGGATTGGGTCATTGTTTATATAAGACCATCTGCCTTCAAGGTCTGCGCGGAACCCCTCGTTGCCTACCTGACCATACTCATCGGTGTAGTATTGCAGAGTGATGAACTGCGTTAAAGATTCGTCAAGCCAGGGTTCGTCCAACTGGTCATTGCCGACGAGATTATAAAACCATTGATGTCCTACTTCATGTGCGACTGTGGCTTCAAGATAAGTGTTATCAGGGTCAATGACCCATTCAGTGACGGCGATCATGCCCGGGTATTCAATCCCCAATGCATAAGTCGGTGTGGAAACAAAATCCAGCTCGGTGTAGGGGTAGGGTGCGTATCGTTCGCTGAAAATTTGAATGGAACGCGCTGCGACATCCAGCGCATATTCCGCGCCTTTCTGCAAAGATTTTCGCGTATAAAAGCGCAATGTGATGCCGTTGACTTCTTTTGTGAAGATTTCATATTTTGGACTCGCCGCCAGATAAAAATCCCGCACCGGTCCCGCCTCCACCTTAATCTGTTGCCTGCTTCCGTTATCCTGACGGCTGACCTCCCGCCCGGAGACGACCAACGTCACTTCCTTTGGAGCATCAACTGTCACGAGGAAGAAAGACATATCTGCATAGGTCACATCGCCAGATTGCGGGGGAATCTCGGAATTCCAGCCTTCATCGTCGTAGACTGCGATCATGGGGTAGGCATGAGCAAGAGCAAGCACGTCTTCAAAATAGGCTTGCACGCCGTAGTTCAGTTCTACATTTTGCGGGACGGTGATGCTGAAATCCATGCTCAACGTGAGGCTTTGTTTGGGTTCAAGCGGCTTTTCCAGTGGAACGATAAGCAAACTGTTGTTGAGTTCGTATTTTGGATTGACTGTATTTCCATTTACCCGGACGTTCTCAACGGTCATTTCGCCGCCTAAAATATTTGGGAATAGACGAAGTTGTATCTCATCCAAGCTTGCATTTTCGTTGTTGGTGTAGGCTACCTCTTCACTGCCGGTGATGTGATACAAATCGTCAGAGATGATGAATTTGATGGAATATAAACTGGCGTCCTCCAATTTCTTGACGATGGGCCGATATTCGGGAACAAGTCCATTTTCAAAGCTGGGTTCGTCTGATGGAGGAGCGGTTGGGGGAATTGGCTCGGGCGTGGCTTCTGTTCTGCGGGTGAAGAGCAGGCACGAGGTTAGAAAAAGAAGCGTGATGGTCGAGAGGAGGAGTATCTTTTTCAAGGGATGACTTCCTTTAAGTGCTGCAATGCTTGAGCAAGGACATCTTCAGTATCAAGGATATTGGTATCAATGATCAAACTGGCGCGTGCGCGGGCGTGGGAGAGCCTGCGCATTTGCTCTTCGTGGTCGGCTGGAGACCAATTTAATCTTCGGCGCATGGTGGAGTTTTCGAACGAACACTCCAGAAAAATAAGAATATCTGGATTGGTGATTACCTGCCACATGTGTTTGACGTAAGAATGTTCCTGCGCAATGTGGCGGCAGCGATAGCCGTGTTTTTCAAGTCCCGCAATAAGCGTGGATTTTCCCGACCCGCATGGGCCGACTATTCCAATAAGCGGCCTACTATCAGCTTCCTTCATTATCAAAGAGGAGAGTTTGCAATTGCTCGGGGCCGCCCAACACGGCGATCATGTCTCCCGAATGGATCGGACTCTTGTCTGTTGGGTGCATTTCTGATTGGTGGTCGCGGCGCAGCAACACGATGTTGAGATGGTAATTGTCTTCCACGTAGCCGACAGTTTTATTTGCAAACGGCGCATCGCTGGAGACGGTTAGTCGGGCAAGGCTTAGCAGTTGGCCTTCCACTGAAATGGGATTGGTCACATCCACACCTGCAGCGGCGGCGGCGAAAACAGGAGCCGCCATTTCGGTGGCGCTCAAAGCAATGAATCCAAACTGATCTTGAAGCGCATGTGCAAAGTCATCATCGAAGATGCGGACCACTACGCTGATCTTTGGATTCAAACTGCGGGCCTTCAACGCGATCTGCAAATTCATCGCATCGTTCTGGCTGGCCATGATAATTGTGCGCGCGTCTTTGATGTTCGCGGCTTCGAGCGCAGCGGGGCGGGTAGCGTCATCATGAATAACGGGGATGCCGAGGTTGCGGGCGGCGTTGAGCGTATCGGTATCTGCATTGAATTCGATGACAGCAATTTGCTCGCCCATTTCATGTAATTTGAGCGCAACGCGATAGCCGAGATGTCCCAGCCCAACGAGGATGATGTGATTTCTTAAAGTGGAAGCGACAGCCATTTCCCATTCCTTGGTACGTGCGC
>JAEURE010000157.1 GCA_016789485.1 Anaerolineales bacterium
TCAAATGAATTTTCACGCGCGCGGAAAACGTTATGATGACCTGTTGGACGGCATTCGCCAGTCCATGTTTGGAGGGGCGTAATGTTACTTGCTGTTGATACTTCCACTGCGCAGGTGGGGCTGGCTTTGTATGACGGGATTCAAGTGCTCGGCGAGATGACATGGTCCACGCGTCAGCATCATACAACGGAATTGGCGCCGGCTCTTTCTGGACTTTTGAATCGGTCTGCAGTTTCCATGGACATGGTCACCGCTTTGGCAGTTGCGATAGGCCCTGGTTCGTTCACAAGTTTGCGAGTTGGGTTGTCTTTGGTAAAAGGAATTGCGCTGGCTCGTCATTTACCGATCGTCGGTATTCCCACGTTGGATGTGATCGCAGCAGCACAGCCTGTGTCGAAACATCCGCTGGTGGCGCTGTTACAAGCCGGTCGGACGCGTATCGCTTTCAGCGTGTATAAAAGCGAGAAGAAAATGTGGCAGGCTGAGGGCGGAGTCCGAAGCGGGACAGTGGATGAGTTATTAAACGAAATCGAGAGTCCGACCATGGTTGCCGGTGAATTATCCGCTGAAGACCGCAAGAAGTTCTCGAAAAAGAAAAATATATTGCTGGCTTCGCCGGTGAATTGTTTGCGCCGCCCATCTGTCCTTGCGGAGTTGGCTTGGGCGCGCTGGCAGAACGGTGAAGCGGATGATGCGGCTGCGCTTGCTCCGATCTATTTGCATGTGGCTGGGACGCCGATTGCATGAATCATGTGATCCGCAAAATGACCCTGCAAGATCTGGAGCAGGTGGTTGCGATTGACCAGGTCTCATTTAGTCTGCCGTGGCCTGCGCGTTCCTTTCAATTTGAATTGACGGATAATGAAGCATCGCGTTCCTGGGTTGCAGACATGGATGGGCGCGTGATCGCGATGTTGATCGGTTGGCTGATCGTGGATGAATTGCACGTGGCTACGATTGCGACACATCCTGAATTTCGCGGTCAGGGGATTGGCAAGGAGATTCTTTTGCACGCACTGCGCTCTGCAAAGGAAGAAGGTGCAATAAAATCGTTTTTGGAAGTGCGCGAAAGTAATGAGGTTGCGCGGAAGATGTACCGCAGTTTCGGTTTTGTGGAAGATGGACGCCGCAAGGAATATTATAAAGATAACGGCGAGGATGCGATCCTTATGTCATTGAATCACTTGCCCGGAGGATGACTTGACTGCCGAAGAGACACTTGCCCAGATTGCAAAGGATGTTTCGATCTGCACAAATTGTGCCTTGCATGAAGGCCGTAAAAAGTCTGTGCCGGGCGATGGACCCGCCGATGCGGAGATCATGTTTATTGGCGAAGGTCCGGGCTTTCATGAAAACGAGCAGGGACGTCCGTTCGTAGGGGCGGCCGGCAAATTTCTGGATCAATTGTTGGCACAAGCTGATTTAACCCGTGCAGATGTATTCATTGCCAATGTGGTCAAATGCCGTCCGCCCGGGAACCGTGATCCATTGCCTGAGGAATTGGCTGCATGTGACGTTCATCTGGAAGCGCAGATAACAGCCATCAACCCGAGTATTATTGTGACGCTGGGACGCTTTTCGATGAATAAATTCATCCCGGGCGCAAAGATCAGCACGATCCACGGGCAGATGCAGAAGGTGGGGGAACGGTTTGTTATTCCAATGTTCCATCCCGCAGCGGCGCTGCATCAGCCACCGTTGAAGCCGTCCATCCTTGCGGATTTTGCAAAGCTGCCCGATCAATTGAGTGAAGCGCGTGCAGCATTGGGTAGAAAGATTAAAGTGAAGAAGAAAGAAGCGGCTCTACCGCAGGTTGAAAAGCCGCAGCAATTGAGTCTATTTTAATCCGTCATTGTGTGTATAGGAATCGTCTCAATCTGATGTCCTTGCAATGACATGAAGAAGGAAAAATGTCTACAAAAGAAGTTCTCGTAAGTAAACTAAAAGATAAAAGTGCAAAAGTTGCCATCCTTGGTTTGGGATATGTAGGACTGCCGCTGGCTGTGGTTTTTGGTGAGGCGGGGTTCCATGTCACTGGTGTGGACCCTGATAAACGTAAGATAGATGCGTTGTTGGAGGGGAAGTCATATATCCCCGATGTGAAAACGGAAGCCGTTGCGAAACTTGTCAAAGATGGCATGTTCACCGCCACAACAGACTTCTCAGTTTTGAAGGATATGGATGCGGTTAGCATTTGTGTGCCGACTCCGCTGCGCCAGACAGGCGACCCGGATATGTCCTTTATTATTTCTGCGACGGAGGAATTGGCGAAGTACATGCATAAAGGCATGGTGGTTGTATTGGAATCAACCACGTATCCCGGTACGACCCGTGAACTGCTCCTGCCAAAACTGGGCATCGAACACGACTTGAAAGTTGGCGTGGATTGGTTCCTTGCATTTTCCCCGGAACGTGTGGATCCCGGGCGCGAAGATTACACGACCATCAACACGCCCAAGGTGATGGGTGGCATTACCGAAACCTGTGGTGAAGTAGCGACAGTCTGGTATGAAGGTGCGATTAAGACTGTGCATCATGTGTCTACTGCCGAAGCGGCGGAGATGTCCAAACTGCTGGAGAATACGTTCCGCATGATCAACATTGGCTTGGTCAATGAGTTGGCAATCATGTGCGAACGCCTTGATGTGGATGTGTGGGAAGTGATCGATGCTGCCGCCACCAAGCCGTTTGGTTTTATGAAATTCACCCCGGGTCCCGGATTGGGAGGTCACTGTATTCCGATTGATCCTCTGTATCTTTCCTGGAAAATGAAATCCTTTAATTACAATGCCCGCTTCATTGAGTTGGCATCTGAGATCAATACCAATATGCCGCGTTATGTTGTCAGCCGTGTGCTGGAAGGGATGAATGACCGCGGCAAGCCTCTTAAAGGCTCGAAAGTGCTTGTTCTTGGCGTGGCTTACAAACCTGACATTGATGATGTGCGTGAATCACCTGCGTTGGATGTGATTGGCCTGCTGCAAAAGAAAGGGGCAATCGTGGAGTATCACGATCCATATATTCCGCGCATCCATCATGAATACGACGGCTGGAGAATGGACAGCATTAAGGATATGATGAAGTCTGTGAAAGAATCCGACGCAGTCGTTATCATTACCAACCATAGCGAATATGATTACAAGGCAATTATCGAAGCCGCCAAATTTGTCTTTGACTCGCGCAATGCCACGGGTAAGTATG
Source organism: Anaerolineales bacterium (assembly GCA_016789485.1). Lineage (GTDB taxonomy): Bacteria > Chloroflexota > Anaerolineae > Anaerolineales > Villigracilaceae > Villigracilis. The sequence continues at coordinate 3,202 of JAEURE010000157.1, forward strand.
GGAAAGACCACGAGAAGGTTGAAAGATTGTAAATGTCGAACTACCTTGTCACAGGCGCGGCAGGATTCATCGGCGCGCGGACTTCGCAAATGCTCATCGAGCAGGGACATACTGTCGTTGGTATTGATAATATCAATGATGCGTATGACCCTCGCATCAAGGAATATCGCCTTAAAAAACTTCAAGGATTAAGGGGGTTCAAGTTCTATAAGGCTGATATTTCCGATAAATCCTCCATCGACTTGTTCAAGAATGAAAAAATCGATGGGGTTATCAACCTTGCGGCCCGCGCGGGTGTTCGCTTCAGCGTGGACAATCCCTGGGCCTTCGTTGAATCCAATGTCACTGGTACATTGAACATGCTGGAAGTCTGCCGCCAGTTCGGGTGCAAGAAGTTTATTCTTGCTTCCACATCCAGCATTTATGGCGAGAATCCGCAGTATCCCACGCCGGAGACGGCATCCAGCAGCGAGCCGATGCAGCCGTATGCTGCAAGTAAAAAAGGGGCTGAGGCGCTGGCTCATTCCTATCATCATCTTTATGATATTGATGTGACTGTTGTTCGCTATTTCACGGTCTACGGACCTGCCGGGCGCCCAGACCTTGCCATCTTCCGTTTCGTGAAATGGATCATGGAAGGTGAGCCGATCCGCATCAATGGAGATGGGACGCAATCCCGCGGATTCACCTACGTGGATGATATTGCCCGTGGAACGATCGCCGCGCTCAAACCGCTTGGGTATGAGATCATTAACCTCGGCGGACATGAAGTCATCACCATCAATGGATTAGTGGAATTGGTCGAAGACCTGACAGGTAAAAAAGCCAGCGTTCAATATGGTCCGCCCAACCTTGCGGATATGTTCATGAATCAGGCGGATGTAAGCAAGGCTCGTGAGATGTTGGGCTGGAATCCACAGGTCAATTTGCGTGAGGGGATCGGTAACCTGATCGAGTGGTACAAGGCAGAACGAAGCTGGGCGAAGGACATCCTGACACCGTAATAGCTCAAAACTCCGAGTTCTTCAAGAACTCGGAGTTTTTTTAGCGTTTATAATTTCACTCATGTCCCTTCTCTCAAAATTCAAAAATGACCCGCTTTTCGCAAAAGTGATTCGTTCCAGCGGGGTCTTGTTTAGCAGTAACACCGTCAGCCTTGGATTAAGCGTCTTGCAGGGAGTCCTAGTCACACGCCTGCTTGGGCCAGCGGGGTTTGGTTTGATCGGCGTGGTGATGGCATTCGCCTCCACTGTGAACAGCATCTTCTCGTTTCGGATGAGCGAGTTGGTTGTGCGTTATGGCGGGGAATATCTCAGCAAGGGAGAAAAAGAGAAAGCCTCAGCCATCATGAAAGCGGCGGGGTTAACCGAAGGCGCGGTCTCTCTTGCGGCGTTCTTCGTTGTCATGCTTACAGCGGGGCTTGCGGAAACGTATCTCGCCAAAACACCAAACGTCTCGTGGATGTTCACGGTTTACGCGCTTGGTCTGCTTGCGAATTTCAACACTGAAACATCCACAGGTATTCTTCAAGTTACAGACAGAATCAAATTGCAAGGCACGATCAATCTTGCGCAGAGTATTCTTACATCCATCATTATTGTTGGTGCATATTTCTTGAATGGAAGTATCACCATTATTCTCGTCGCATATTTGCTGGGGAAATCCATTCTTGGGCTCGGCATGTTCATCACCGCGCAGGTTCAGCTGCACAAAGCGCTCGGAGCAGGGTGGTGGCGCACGCCTTTCTCTGCGCTTACCTCCACACACCAGTTGATTCGTTTTGCGCTCAGTTCAAACATCAGCGCGACCATCATCAAGATTTTCCGTGAAAGCGAGTTGATCTGGATCGGCTTCTTTCTTGATACCACTGCGGTTGGTTATTATCGCGTGGCGTACACCATCGTCCATTTTCTTGCCATTCCCGCTGACCCGCTCATTTCCACAACCTTTCCCGAAATCAATCGCCTTGCGGTTGAGCACGCATGGGGACGCCTCAAAAGTTTTCTGCGCAAGATCACGGCTTTTTCATTCGCGTACAACATCGCCTTGGGCGCGGGGCTTATCCTCTTTGGCCGCTGGGTCATTCTCATTTATTCTGGTGAAGAATATCTCAACGCCTATCCTGCACTGATCGCGCTCACTATCGGCCTTGTTTTCAATTACGTCCTGTTTTGGAATCGTCCGTTGCTACTTTCGCTTGGGTTGCCTGAGTTCCCGATCTATGTCACGCTCATTGTTGGCTTGCTCAAACTTGGGCTGTCGTTTTTGCTTGTGGCGCGTTATGGCATTATCGCCGCCGCCGCGTTGCTTTCGTTCTATTACATTGCCTCGGTGGGCGTGATGGTCTGGCGCGGTTTGATCGAGATTGGAAAAAATGAAAATCGCTCTCATCACTAATTCCCGAATTCCATCTCTCACTGCCAATTCGATTCAGGTGATGAAAGTTGCTCAGGCTTTAATGCAGCTGGGACATGACTTGCGGATGTATGCGCCTGTGGAAGTGGAACCTGCGACTCACGAATCACTCCTCACGCATTACGGACTGCGCCTCTCTCCCCGCCTTGAACTGCTCCCATCCATCAAGCGACTCAAACGCTTTGACTTTATCTTCCACGCCCAGCGTGCCGCGAAGAACTTTGGCGCGGAATTAATTTACACATGGCTGCCGCAATCCGCTGTGCTGGGATTGTGGTCAGGATATCCCGTTGTGTTGGAAATGCACGCAGATAACTCTGGCAAATTAGGCACGTGGTGGATGCGTCAATTCTGGAAGTCAAGCGGACGCAAGGTGATGACAGTCACTACGTCAGCGTTGAGAAAAGCTTTGGAACGTTCGACCAAGCTCCAGTTTAAGGAAGAGGCGGTGCTGCTCGCGCCGAACGGCGTCGAATTGGAAAAATATGACGGGTTGCCAAATCCAGTTGAGGCGCGTCGTCAATTAAATCTGCCTGATGGGTTGACCGTTGGATTCACTGGTCACATTTATCCCGGCCGCGGTGCGGACTTGTTGTTTGCGCTTGCAAAGGAAATGCCGCGGGTGAATTTTTTGTGGGTGGGCGGCACGCCTGAATTGGTGGCGCATTGGCGCGGGGAGTTGCAGCGCGTGCAGATGATGAACGTGACGATGACAGGTTTTGTGAAGCATGAGAGCATCCCGTTCTATCAAGCCGCGGCGGATATTTTGCTGATGCCGTACAGCCGTTCCATCGAAGCCAGCAGCGGACAGGATATTGCCGAGGTCATCAACCCGATGAAGATGTTCGAGTACATGGCGGCGGGGCGGGCTATCGTTTCGGCAGATTTGCCTTCGATCCGCGAGGTGTTGAATGCGGGGAGTGCGGTGTTGGTGGAGGCGGGGAATTTTGGAAAGTGGAAAATGGAAATTGAATCCTTGCTTGCGGATGAGCCGCGCAGGTTGG
>JAEURE010000158.1 GCA_016789485.1 Anaerolineales bacterium
AATCTTCCCTCCGAAGCATCCTTCCGCTTTTCGCGCGGCGTGCATCCATCCCTCGCAGGACAGGGCGTCAAACGCGGACTTCAATACATGGCTGAATGGGCTGGCGGCGTAGTTGCACCAGACCTCGTGGATGTGTATCCGCTCAAACCAAAAAATTCCGTTGTAGATGTCACCTCTCAGGATGTCAAACGCTTGCTCGGCATTGACCTCACACTTCAACAGATCGCCGAACTTCTCACCCACCTTGAATTCAAGTGTGAAATCAAAAGTGACAAGCTGCAAGTCATTGCTCCCGACCACCGCATGGACATCACCGAAGGCGTTGTTGGTCTCGCCGACGTACTCGAAGAAGTTGCCCGCAGCTATGGCTACGACAACATCCCCACAACCAGCATGGCGGATGCCCTTCCTCCACAAGTTGGCAACCCCGTCCATGAGTGGGAAGAGCATCTTCGTGATCTGCTCGTCGCCGTCGGTTTGCAGGAAGTCGTCACCTATCGCATGACCTCGCCCGAACGCGAAGCCCGTCTGAAAGCAAGCGAAAGCTATGTTCGCATTGCCAACCCTATCGCGCCCGAACGCAGTGTTCTGCGCCGCAGTCTGCTCACATCCGTGCTGGAGATCGCCGAGAAAAACGCCCGCGCCGAATCCGTTGCGATGTTTGAAGTCGGTTCCGTCTTCGAGCCCAACGGAAATGATCTGCCCTTCGAGCCGCGCAAACTCGCCATCGTGATGACAGGTGCCCGCCTCGCTTCTGCATGGGATGTGAAAGACGCGCCCAATTTTGATTTCTTCGACATGAAGGGACGCCTAGAACTCCTTTTGAGCGGGCTGCGCCTCACAGATATTTCCTACACTGCCGCCGAATCCACTCCCTACCTGCACCCCGGCAAAGCCGCCGAAGTCAAAGTGAATGGAAAGGTTGTGGGCGTTTTCGGTGAATTGCATCCGCTGTCAAAGGAAAAGTTCGAGATGGGTGAAGCCCCAGTCATAGTTGCTGAATTTGACCTTGACCTCATGCGGAAATTGAATCCCACCTACGGCATCAAAGCCGTCCCTGAGACACCACCCATTTATGAAGACATCGCCGTCATTGTGGATGATTCAGTGGAAGCCGCTGCTGTCGAAGCATTGATCAGGCAAACGGGCGGGAAGACCGTCACCAATGTCCGCTTGTTCGATGTGTACGTGGATGAAAAGATCGGAGTTGGGAAAAAGTCTCTGGCGTACAGTCTCACGTATCAATCAGACAAAACGATGACCGACGCCGATGCCGCTGCAATACGCAACAAGATCGTCAAACGGCTGGAGAACACAATCGGCGCGAAGCTTCGCAGCTAGTACCAATGGGATGCGGGCAGCGCTTGCATCCCATTTTTTATTTTTGTATACTAAAGAAAAAAATAAGAGGAGAATATTAATGAATAAGAATACCAGTATGATCATCACAGTTGTTCTTGCGCTATTATGTTCGTGTTGCAGTTTGTTTACCTGTATTATGGGGTTTGGCGGGGTGACCGGGAACGGAACCTACAGCCTTGGTGGTGTAGACCAACCCATGCCCCCCACAGCAGGATATGCCCTTCTTTGTGTTTCCGTTATCTTGATTTTGGTGCCGATCATCACAGGCTTTTTCCTGCTCCGCAAGAAGCCGGAAACTGTTGCCGCAAGCGATGAGCCACTTCCCCCCGCTTCCTAATCATAAAAAAATGCTCCGAGCGTTTGCTCGGAGCATTTTTTTATTGCACAATGATGGTCAAATCCATCGCACAAAATTCATTTTTACCAACGTTGATCTTCCACGTGGTGGAATACGTTCCCGCGTCGGCTGGAGATTGCATGTTCACAACGATTTCAATCGTACTGCCGGGTGAAACGGATGCCTCAAAATCGCGGACGACTCCGCCCTGATGGAGTCTGGAACCGCCGGCATAATGATAATCTGCGTTATTTGCGTCCCACCCAGACTTACCTATGTTCGCCACCAACCAGCGTGCTTCAAACACAGATGACTTTGCTACAACACTGTCATTTTGCGGAGTTCGTGAAAGAATCTGGCAGTCATACGGTTTATCTGAAGTTCCCAAAGGAATTTGGGTGGGCGGCAAGGTAATGCTAGCCACTACAAAATAAAAGGTTGCCGTGGGCGGGGGTGTTTCCGTTGGGGTTTTGGTCGGCAGGAGCGTAGGCGTGGGAGTAAGAGTAGGGGGCAGTACGCGCGCAGTTTGTCTCGCCGCTGCATTGGCTGTCTCTACAATTGCCGTGCCAATCAAGTTTGGGTCAAACGTGGGAAGCGGTGTCGGAGCAGGCGCAAGGGATGGTATTACACAGGCAAACATCAACACTGTGATGGTCGCGATGAAAAACAGTTTTGGACTGCGCCGTCTCATGGTTGCTCCTATTTTTTATTTTACAGTAATGGCAACGTATGGAAAGCACATCGGGCCATCCACTGCCCAGGTCATTACCTGGCGGCCTTTTTTGTTCGGGGCGATTCCGTCCAGATTAATTTCATATATATCGCCCGGATTCATTACTTTTGAGATTTCGTAACGGGTGGTGGTCGCCATTTTCGGTCCGCTGTAATACTTCACATCAATGCCAGCTACCCAGGATTTTGTACCAGTGTTGACAATGGTCCACTTAATATCAAAGTGAGCACCCGGATTAAATTGAGTATTATCCGCAGGCTTTCTAAGAATCGCGTTGCAGGAATATTGAGCCTGTCGAACGGGGCGGCGGGTTGCCGTGGGGTTGACCGGCAGAGGAGTCACCGTATCAATCACGATAGGTGTGAATGTGAAAGTGGGGAACGCTAGAGGCGTTTCAGTAACCGCGGCAGTAGCAACGTCAACAACAAATGTGGGGGAAGCCGGGACTTGCGCGGCAACGGTTTGTTCAACGGAATTTGCAATCTGATCTTCCGCAGCCATGGTTTGCGCCACAGCAGTGTTGACGCGCGATTCCAAATCCTGGGTGTTCTGCACCGGCAGACAGGCTGCCACCAAGAATACAAGAGCGGCAAAAATAAACATTGATTTACGCATAGTGTTCTCCTTTATGAAAAGACCTGACAGACCCTTGAAATAGTTTCCTAAAAACCACCTGAAACCTGTCAGGTCTTTTAATGACTAATCTGATTCGCCAGAGCCGATGCCCAGCGGCTTCCACTTATTCTCATCTTTCAGACGGTGCTGGATACCGCCACGATTATGCAACTCATCGAATCCCTCCGGCTTGATAAACAAATCTTCGCCGTCCAAAAGACCCGTGAGACCGGTCTGTCCGGGTTCGGGACGTTTGAGACCTTTGAATTTCGCCGCATCGGATGGAACATAATCGGTGGGCTCCTCATAAGTTGTAACATAACCTTCGTAGTTACGCAAAATCACCTTATGGTCAGACATGCTCAACAGGTAATTGGGCATCAACGGGATCTTTCCGCCGCCGCCCGGCGCATCCACAATGAATTGGGGAACGGCATAGCCAGAAGTGTGCCCGCGCAGACCTTCCATGATCTCAATGCCCTTGGCGACGGGAGTACGGAAGTGTCCTGCGCCTTCCACCAGGTCACATTGATACAGGTAATACGGGCGCACGCGAATACGGACAAGATCGTGAACCAATTGGCGCTGGATGTGCACATTGTCGTTCACGCCGGCCAGTAAAACAGACTGATTACCCAGCGGGATGCCCGCACGAGTCAGACGGTCTGTGGCTTCGGCAAGTTCCAGCGAAATTTCATTCGAGTGGTTGACATGAATATTCAACCAGAGTGGGTGGAACTTTGCCAGCATATCGCACAATTCCTGGGTAACACGCATGGGCATGAAAACCGGCACTCGTGAACCGATGCGGATGATCTCGATATGTGGAATTTCGCGCAGACGCGAGAGCAATTCTTCGAGAATTTTCGGCGCAAGCACGAGCGGGTCGCCGCCGGAGAGCAGCACATCACGCACTTGCGGGGTCCGTTTGAGGTACTCGATCTGCATCTCAAATTCTTCACGCTTGAAGGTCTGTCCGGGGTCGCCAACAATACGGGAACGTGTGCAATACCGGCAATACGAGGCGCACTGAGTCGTTACCAGCATAAGCACTCTGTCAGGATAACGGTGAACCAGCCCCGGCACGGGAGAGTGGCGGTCTTCCGCAAGCGAATCCTCCATCATGGCAGTAAAAGCATTCAACTCCTCCGCAACAGGGATGATCTGTTTGCGGGTGGGGTCGTCTGGGTCTTCAGGGTCGATCAGCGAAATAAAGTAGGGGGTTACATCCACGCGGAAAAGCCCCTGGGTTTGCAAGGCCTTCTTTTCCGAGTCGGTCAGTTTGAGAACTTTTTCAATATCCTCCACCGTGTTCAAACGATGGCTTAATTGCCAGCGCCAGTCGTTCCATTTTTCATTGGGAACGTCGGCATAAATGGGGGCACGTTTTGATACGAAAGGCGTATTCATGGGTTTTTCCTCCGAATAAAATTATGGGTTGACAATAAAAATCGGCACACCTTTAAACTGTGGAGGGTCGTGGTCGGGACGAAAAAAACCTGCGAACATGGGGTAAAACATACTTAACATTGTAAAAGCAAACGGAACGCGGGTCAATGTCGCTATTTTTCGAGAGTACAATTGGTTGAAAAAAGGAGAGCATATGACCGTTGAAGGCACGCATGGATTATGGGGCGATTTACACCGCCCTAATCTCACGCCTGCGGAAGCTGATTTCAGTGTGATCGGAATCCCATTTGATGGACTCGCCAGCGCCCGCAAAGGCGCGGCTCTTGCGCCCGAACGCCTGAGATTCTGGTCCAGGCATTTGACTCCCTTTAGCGAAGACCGCACCCGGCTGAAGGATTTAACTATTTGCGATCTGGGTGATATCCCGGTCACTGACGTGGTCAATGACTTTCAAACGATTCGCAGGCAGATCGCAACCCTCCCCAATATGCCGATTGTGCTTGGCGGCGACCATTCAGTGACCATTCCCATTTTGCAGGGACAACGCGAACGTTACAAGGATTTTCATCTTGGCGTGCTATGGGTGGATGCGCATCCGGATCTGTGCGATTTCTTCAACGGCTCGCGCCTTTCTCACGCAAATACCATGCGCCGCGCGCTGGAGTTCGGCATTGAGCCGCACGATGTTTGCATGGTAGGGCTACGTTCCTGGGAAGACCAGGAAATTGACCTGATCGAGAACAGTGGGATCCATGTCTACACCGCCGCAGACGTAGCTGACCGCGGCATGCGGCACGTCGCGGACAGCATCCGCAATATCCTCAACGACTGTGACGCCGTTCATATTTCGCTGGACATTGACTGCCTGGACCCATCCACTGCGCCGGGCACGGGCATCCCCGAATTCGGCGGACTGACCTCACGCGATGTGCTGACCCTCATCAAGTCCACGCAGGATCTGTCCCTCGCGGGGCTGGATGTCGTTGAAATTGCCCCGCCTCTCGATCCATCCGAATCCACTGTCTTCGCCGGCTTGAAGATCATCATGGAATATATCGCCGTCATCGCGCGTCAGAAACAAAGAGGATAAACGTGCAAATAAAAGACATCAACGTCACACACGATCTAAAACGAAAACGATTCGAAATTAAAATTGATACACACACTGCCGAGCTGGCTTATTATATAAATGGAGATATCATCGTTTTTACGCACACCGGTGTCCCGCCCGCATTGGAAGGTCAGGGCATCGGAAGCATGCTCGTAAAAACAGGTTTGCAATATGCAAAGGAAAACAACCTGAAAGTAGAATCGACCTGCTGGTTCGTCAGCAGGTATATTGACCGTCACCCCGAGTTCCGGGATCTTGCTGAATAACCATCAAAATAAAAGCCATCCGTACGGATGGCTTTTTATTTATTTCTCAACCAGCATCTTTTGCTCAAGCAGGTCAAGCACAAATTTTGCCGCCAGTGGAACAGCTTCTGCAACAGGGGATGAGAGTTCTTCGCTGAATTCATGGATGCGTTTTGTGGCAACGCCCACCACCATCACTTCATCGGGCAGTTTTGCGCCCATTGTCTTCCCCAGCTCAATTGCATTTTGCAACGACGTATCATGCGGACAGGTCGTGTGATAGGCGGAATAATTCGGCATATCTTCCAGTTTCAAGATCAAGATCGAACCGAGCGGTTCATCCAACGCAAACGCATCCACCAAAATTGCACGCTGATAACCGATCAAATGCTCCATCAAACTGATGCCGCCCAGCGAAAGACATTCCACATCCACATGTGAATCAGTGGATAACTGTTTCTTTACTTCTTCAGCGACCTTCCAACCAACACCATCATCACCAAGAATGGGATTACCGAGACCAACCACCAAAGTTTTCATTGGATAAAGTTCCGCTTCTTTCTTAACCATTGCCTGATTCTGCTCAACAAAATTGACTCAACACCCGAACAGGATTCCCATCCACATCCCGAACCGTGATCTCCAAAGGCATTTGCCCCGGCAACGAATGGGTCGCACACCCAAAGCATGGATCGTAGGCACGGAAAGCCATCTCCACCATGTTGAGCAAACCTTCATTCACCACCCCGTCTTTAATAAGACTCGTCGCTGCCTTATTCGTGG
>JAEURE010000159.1 GCA_016789485.1 Anaerolineales bacterium
AGCTGCCAGGGCAGGTCTTTCATGCCGTGATAGGTAACCTGCCGAGCCAGGTCGCGGATATCTATTTCTTCCAAATCATGCGCGGACTCTGCTTGCGGATTTTCAATTTTATATCCCACCAATCTGCGGATCTTTGTAAAGCCAACCTTCTCGTACAGTTTTACGCCTGCGGTATTCTGCTCGATAACTTCGAGGACCATTTCTTTCTCGCCGCGTGATCTGGCTTCTTGAATGAGTTGTTCCATTGCCCAGGTGCCCGTACCGCCGTTCCGCGCAACAGACACGATGCCCATCGCAGCGAGTCGGCTCGTCCAACCGCGGCGCGCGACCAGAGCTACACCAACCGCTTCATTGTCTTTGAGTAGCACACGGCTGGCGGTCAGGTCAACACCGTCGCGGCGAAGCATGGTCAACAGGATGGCTTCGGTAATATGCACGGGGACAAAATAGCCTTCAAAACCGCGCGTCATTAAATCTGCGAGGAAGGGAATAGTGAATTCAGAAGTAGGTTTGAGGGAGAAGGATGACATAATTATTTATTATACCGAATCGGCTCCACATCTCGTTTTCTTTCTTCTTTCTTCTTTCTTTCCCGAGCATAGTAAAAAGTCTCACGCAATTGAGGAGTGATCAGGCTCGTCTCGCGGTGTCCCATGCGCGTGCCGTGGAATTGAGCGATGCGAAACCAGAAGATGGAGGAAATATTTTTCAGCAGCACGCCTTCGCGCGCAGCGTGCCAGAGATCGCTCAAAATGTTGGTCGCGGTCAGGCGCAGGAAATCGTAAAAATTGAAATGAGCTTCGGGATAAATTTTCCGCAGTGCCATCGCCTCACGGCGGTAACGGTTGTAGACCCCACGCGGCGTTTCGTTGTGAATGTGGATAATTTCAGCTTCGGCAGCGTATGCAATTTTATACCCCTGCCCCTTTACCCACTTTGCCCATGCCAGGTCTTCGAGCCCCGTCAACGATTCATCATACTTATTTTCCTCCCACAACTTTTTACGGATCGCGGCATTGGCATTGTTACAAAATGCTGTCACCTGATCCAAATTACTCACATTGGGATACCACTGATAAAAAATCTGCTGTTCAGAAAATTTAGCAAAATCGGGTCCGCGCTGTTTACCGTAGGTGATCGCCACATGCTCATCTTGAAATGGACGCAGCAGAGTCTCCAGCCAATCGGGATAGACGGGATACACATGCGCGCTGGCAATGACGACAAACTCTCGCTTCGCTGCTTTAATCCCGTAGTTGAGCGACCTCCCAAACGTAAACTCCGCTGACGGGATGTGGACGATCCGCGCGCCAAATGATTCTGCAATCGAGACCGTTGAGTCAGTCGAACCTGAATCGACGAGAATCACATCAACATCCTGGACAGTCTGCCGTTTGATCCCTTCGAGCAAACGTCCGATGTATTTCTCTTCGTTATACGCGCGGATGACAATGGAACAACTACCAGTCATGGTCTTTCTCATAGCCCAGCTTTATCAACAAGTCACCCGCCGCTTCTTTAAAAATCTTCTTGTGTTCGTCAGTGAAGTATTTCTTCCACTCGCCCGTTTTGCCAGAGCGGAAGGTTGGGGACTTTTTCGGGTTGATGGATGTTTCGAGGGAGTCCAGAATCAACTGTCGGCTGGTTTGAAGCGGGAAACGGGCGAGAAGATGATCCATAATTTTGTTCAATGCAGTAGTGCGGTCGTGAATCAAATCTTCAAAATGAATCGGCAAAACTTCAGGGTGATCAAGCCAGCCGAGATAAGGTTCAAAACGATCTGCAATGTTCGAGAATTCAATTCCGGCGTCAGGGCGCCCGAGAATACTGACATTGAGGCGGGCGTTAAAATCGGGCAGGGATTGATAATAATCGTGATGGACGTGGCGCACCTCCATGTCGGTGACATAGAAAACATGCGAGACAACCACATCACGCGGGTCACGGAAGATGAAATACGGCACGAATTTTGGCGAACATACGCGGGTTACGGCATCCGGCCTTGCAAAGAGATGCGCCGAGGCAACGTCACGCGGACGGAGCGAATCAAGCCATGCAAGTGCTTTTTCAGGTTCGCGTTTTTTTCCACTTTCACCTTCGTATTCAGCATAAAAAGAATGCACACGTTTTGCGTACGGCGCAACGTTGGAGAAACCAAGTAAAATTTGGTCTAGCAGGTGCGTTCCGCTTTTCGGGAAGGAAATGCCAAGCAGGATGGGCAGGTCCGCGGGTTGGGAGGCGAAGCGCAGCCGCTGGGCAAGTTTTTCAGTCTGATAGATCATGGAGCGGAGTGAGGATTTCAAAGTCATGCAGGTATTTAACCACAATTTTCCGCAGACAGAGACGTAAACAGAATTTCAGGGTTATATTGTTGAGGATATAAATTTGAAAACCACCATATTCAACACTCCCCTTATTAGTCCATTTTTGCGTTTCTTGAGCAATTCGATCATGCGCCTGATCGGCTGGCGCGTGGAAGGGTCGTTGCCAGACCTGCCGAAGTACATCATCATTGGCGCGCCTCATACCTCGAACTGGGACTTTTTGCTTTTTCTCGCAGTTATCTTCCACCTGAAAGCGGATGCCCGCTACATGGGCAAAGCGGAATTATTCCGCAGCCCGCTCGGCTGGTTCTTCTACTGGTGCGGAGGCATTCCAGTGGATAGAAAAAAATCCACAGGGCTGGTGGAGCAAATGGTGGAAGCCTCGAAAAAATCTGAAAAGTTTATTCTGACCATTGCCCCCGAAGGAACCCGCCATTACGTCAGTGAATGGAAGATGGGCTTTTATCACATCGCCAGGTCTGCCGGGATTCCGCTGGTAATGGCAATTGTGGACGGCAAAAAGAAAACCATGCGTGTGGGACAGGTCTTTCATCTCACCGACAACATGGATACGGATATAAAAACGATCAAGGGATTTTTTGAGGGAATGATCGGGGTCAACCCACGAAAGAAATATATTACGCTGAAAGATTAATTTTTTGTATGGAACAATGCTATACTTGATTTAAGCGTTTAGATGATATTGTCGAATGCAAAAAAATCAACCCCTGACAGAAAAAGTAAGGCATAGCACGTTGATCGGGGAGGGGGAGTTTTATCGTTTGCTCTACGAACATAGTATCGATGCCATCCTATTAACATCCCCTGACGGCAGAATCCTTGCCGCCAACCCTGCCGCCTGCGCCATGTTTGGCAGAACCGAAGATGAGATCAAGGCAATCGGGCGCAAGGGAGTTGTGGATGCGTCTGACCCGCGGCTGGCAGAGATCGTAAAACAACGTGAGGCAACCGGACATGCCAAAGGGGAATTGATCGGAATTCGCAAAGATGGGTCAAAATTCCCGATTGAATTCACCTCCTCCATTTTCAAGGATCAAAACGGTGAACTGCGCACCAGCATGATCATCCGCGATATTTCCGAACGGAAATCCCTCGAAATACGCTTGCAGGAACAGATGGAACGGCTTCACAATATAACGGCAAGCTTGCCCGATGCCATTTATACGTTCAATCTGAGCGAACAGAAGACGACCAGTTTCAATCGCGATTCGTTCCTGGGATACAGCTATGAGGAATTGAACAAACCCGGCTATCTGCTCGCACAAATTCACCCGGAAGATGCGGCTAAAGCATCCACCTATTGGCAAGATGTGATGCGCAACGACTCACCGGAAAGTTTCGAATACCGCCTGCGCAACAAGGCAGGCCAATGGGAATGGGTGGACAGCCGCACAAGCAGCCTTACCCGCAATCCTGATGGGACGCCCAGGGAGATCATGGTCATTCTGCGGGTGATCACCGACAGGAAAAAAGCGGAAGAACTGTTCGCTTACCATGCCAATATACTGGGAAATGTCAATGATGTCATCATTGATACAGATGAGAACTTTAATATCCGTTATTGGAATCATGCTGCAGAACGTACCTTTGGCTGGAAGGCGGAAGAGGTGATCGGGAAGCCTGCTGCTGAGGTTCTACGAACAACTTTCAGCGAGGGTGAGCGTGAGGAGTCCATCCGCCAGATCAGCCAGACCGGGATATGGAAAGGCGAGGTTACCCAGTTCACAAAGGATGGCCGGGCAGTCTTCATCGATGCAAATATCATGCTTGTCAAAGACCAAACAGGGAAGGTGACTGGCTATGTCACTGCGAACCGCGATATTTCAAAACGCAAGCAGATGGAGGAAAAGTTATACCAATCCATGGCGGCAATTGAAGCAGCAAATTTTGAACTTCAACAGGCACTTGAGCGCGAGCAGAACCTGGCGCGCACCGACGGTTTGACCGGATTATTCAACCGTCGTCATTTTTTCACACTGGCAGAACATGAATTCAAGGTCGCCAAAAGATATAACTCTGCACTGTCTATCACAATCTTTGATCTGGATCATTTCAAGCATGTCAACGATCGTTGGGGGCATCAGGTGGGCGATGAGGTTTTGAAGCATATTTCGAAGATCGTCCAATCTCAATTACGCGAATCGGATATTCTGGCGCGTTACGGCGGGGAAGAATTTATATTGCTTATGCCGAATAGCAATGCAAAGGAGGCGGAGCACGTCGCGGAACGCATCCGTAGTTCGATTACTGCGTATCGCATCCATCAAACCAACACAGTGCAAAGGATCACGGTCAGTATGGGGGTTGCAGCACTGACAGCAGAAATGGACTCGCTTGACCACCTCATACGCCATGCTGATTCGGTGCTCTACAAAGCCAAGGAATCTGGCAGGGATTGTGTAAAAGTATATCCAACGAACGCGGCAAAGTAGAAGCTATTCCCTTAACAAAAAGTTGCCGTTCTCCAACACCCCTTCTGTGATTGTTTTGATCGAATCAGAAACCAGTAAATCATCCAAATCGAATGTTTTCAACTTTGTTTGCGTCGTCCGAACGGATGGCTCAAGGAAATCACCGAACGGCAGCGACGTGCGATACAACTGGTAATACAAAAATCGGCGCGCGTTCCTTTTGAATTCCGCAGGGACTTCAATATTTTCAGCGGCTAAAAATTCTTTCATCTTTCTTCTCACATCTTCAATCGTTTGCGGGAAAAACACAGTTGGATATTGTGTAAATCGCGCCTTGCCCGCACACAACACCGCCGCACCCATGATGGATGCTTCCAAACCGATGGTGGAATTATAGACCATGACAAACTTGGATCTTTGAATCAACTCATAGGAACTCAGCGTCTCTCGTGGACTCACGAAGACGACATTCGCCTCTTTATCCGCGCCGCGGCTTGCCACCCAACCCTCAACAGTTTCGCGGCTGGATTTTCTCACCCGCAGTTCATCCGGGTGCGCGCGGATGATGAACAGCGTATCCGGGTTTTCCTTGATGACTTCCAATGCCATATCAAGCCAATCGAACATATCTTCAAAGACGGTGTTTGCATGCGGCTGGCTCGTATCGAAGATAACGTTCGTAAAGATGGGCACGATCTGCCTGAAGCCTGCCGCTTTTTGCAGAAAGGCTTTATCCAACCCCTTCATATCCGCCCAGAATTTGATACCCGCCATCGTAAAGTCACCTTGAAAGCGTTTCGCCAGATACGCATCCAGTCTTGTATTTTGTTCGTCATTCAACTCAAACTCATCAGGGATATGGATCGGGTACGCCGTCGCTTCGCCATCAGTGAAATAGGCTGTTGCGGGCCGCAATCCCACCTCATGGGTGATGACACGCAATCCGCGCTTCTGGGCAATGTAACGCGCCGTGGCTTCAGGGAAAAACTGTCCATTAAAAACCACCACAGCCCGCGGATTGGTCTCGTCCAAAAAAATTAAAAACTTCCGAGCCACATTCCACGCAGAGAGGATATATTCACGCAAAAAATATCGAGTATTTTCGTCATCGTTCAGGTGATGGATACGAAGCACCCACCTCAATCCAGGCAGACATAATGCACCAAGCGGGAAATCATGAAAGTGGAAAGTTCGGAAATGGAAAGGGACGAAATACGAGATGCGAGTTCCGAGTCGTGCTGAAAATCAAACCAATTTACAACAGTCTGCGGTCCACCGTCTAAGGTCAGTTTCGGAACGCCCATATATAAGGTTTTACTCTGCATCACACACGACTTACACGGCATTTCCTTGTGAGGGTTATCCCGGTTCGTTCCCAGTACACACTTGCTCATGCCGGCATCACATGCGAAATATGCAACGGGAATCCCCTGCAGGCGAAACGCCCACGAAGCCAGCAGATGAAAGCCGCTGTTCCACGAGAGATCGTCAATGCCAGTGGACGCCTTGAAGAAGACTACGGGCGCGCCGTTAGCTTGCGGTTCCTTACGAGCCACCTCGCGCGCCACAGAGGCGATCTTAAGGTTATTCAGGCGGCGGACGAGTCCGCGCTTGATGCGTTGGTTAAAGAATTCTTTCACCCGCTTCACCAATCGTTATTCTTTTCGTATCCAAGTTTTACCAGCAAATCTCCCGCCACATCATTGAACAGCTTTTTATGTTCATCGGTGAAGTGTTCTTTCCATCCCCCCGTTTTTCCCGAACGGAAGGTGTGGCTTTTCTTCGGTTGAATCGCTTCGACCAAAACAGCCAGCGCTTTTTCACGCGAGGTCGGGAT
>JAEURE010000015.1 GCA_016789485.1 Anaerolineales bacterium
CCGAATGGCAGTTTGAATGGCGCGCTCCGCAACAGATGCATTCAGATTGTTGGGCTGCTGGCGAAACTCCAGTTGCGCGGTTCCATCTTGAATGGATTTCAGGTCCAAGCCTGCGGGGATGACGAGAACGGCAATTGCGCGGCGTGAGTCGAACTGATCTTCCGCTTCTGCGAGAGAGAGGACTTCGGGTCGTACCGCAGTAGACTTGTCCAACTCTGCGATAATTTCCCGCGAAATGGCTGTGTTTGCTGAGTCCACAACTACAAGACGGATGCGGTTATCGTCATCACCAGATGGCGTCCCGCCGGCAAGCAGAAAAGTAAAGATAACTGGCAGGATGACAAAGAACAACAACTCCGATGAACTTGCAAAACGGATAATGGCGTCCTTCCAGGCAATGGCAAATATTTTTTTCATTTCTGCACCAGGTTCTTTTTGCCGAAGAGCACGACGGAGATCAGGAATAGGATCATGCCCATTGAAAGCAGGGCAGTGATCGGCGTGGAAAGATCCGCGAGCGTTCCGCCGAGTCCCAGTGTGGTAAATCCATCCAGTGCCCAGGAGTTGGGAGTTATCTTTGCAAAGTTCTGCACGACGGGAGGCAATTGATCGAGGCTGATGAAACTTCCGCCCATGATGCCGAAGATCAGCATAATGGCAGAACCGACGCTGGCAACTTGTGCGGGTGTGCGTGCAAGCGCAGTGATGAACATGCCCCAGCCTGTGGCGCCGAATACTGCGGCAAGCACGAGCGCAATGACGCCAAGCGCGTCACCCCATTTGAGTTGGAAAAGCAATGACGATGCGCCGATAAGAATCAGCATTTGTGCGGTGCCTGTCAGAAAAATTCCGAAAACTTTGCCGCCTAGAATTTGCGCGGAGTTTGTTGGAGTAACCAGCAGACGCGGCAGTGTGCCTTGCGTTTTTTCTGCAAGGATGGAACGCCCGCCATAACTGACGGTGTACATCAAAAACATGAGCGCCATGCCGGGTGCGAGATAGGCAAGTACATCGAACTGAACAGCTTTGCCATCGGCAGTGGATGAATTAAGCGTGATCGCGAGTGTGTCATTATTGGGCGCGTCTTGCAGGCGTTGTCCCATTGCTGTGCCAGCCGCTTCGGCTTGCTGCGGTGTGATCCTCCCGCTGAGCATCAATTGCAAGATCGAAGTTTGTCCGCTCAGGCTGCCCTCTTCCACCCGGCTGATGAATTCATCCACAATGGATTTGATAATGCCCGAACTGGTCGGCCGCGATGGGTTGGCGTAAATCTCCACCGGAATTACTGCGGGTTCCGGGCTGCCGGGGGCGAAGGCATTTTGGGATGGGATTATGCTTTGCGTGAATCCTGCGGGGATGATAATGGCTGCCGCGGATTTATCTTCATCAACAAGCAATCGAGCCGCTTCTGGATCTGCGCTAAAAGTTGGTTCGACCAATTCAGCCAATTCTTCGGACCTGAATACGTCTGCCAATGCATTTCCAAGTTCCTTATTGTCCAAATTGACAATGACAACAGGAATGTCTGCTAGCCCATTGTTCGAGTTCCCGCTAAAACGTCCGGTGACCATGCCCAGCCCAAGGGTGAGCACAAAAGGCGCAGCGAGCATGAGAATTAACGCAGCTCGGTCACGGAATGCAATACGTAAATCTTTGATACCAATCAGGAAAGTTTTTAGCATAAGATTCTCTCTTACGTCGTTGCGAGCGTTCTTTGCAACGACATCAGTCGCGCAACGCCCTGCCAGTCAAATGCAGAAACACAGCTTCGAGATTTGGCTCACGAATGTCTATCGAATGGATCTTGATGCCGCGTTCGTTGGCTTTGGTTACCACTTGGGCGAGAACATCTTTTGCTGAGTGGGTGATGACCGATACCTCATGATTGACCACATTGGCTTCCAGCACATCTTTGATTCCTTTGAAAGCCGTGACCAGGGTCTCGGGATCGTCATTTTCGCTGATGTGCAGCATCAGCGTTTCCGTTTCGCCTACCTGTTTCGTCAATTCTTTTTGCGTGCCGATCGCAATCAACTGACCGTGGTCAATAATCCCCACGCGGTTGGAGAGTTCTTCGGCTTCTTCCATGTAATGGGTAGTGTAGAGCAAGGTCATGCCTTGTTGGTTTAATTCTTTCACCGTGTCCAAAATTGCGCGGCGGGATTGCGGGTCAATGCCGACGGTGGGTTCGTCCATGAAGAGCAGCTTGGGTTTGTGAAGCAGCCCGACGCCGATGTTGACGCGGCGCTTCATCCCGCCTGAATAGGTTTTGACTCGATCTTTGGCTTTATCGGTCAGGCCAATTTGTTCCAGCACTTCATCCACGCGATTGGCGAGAGATTTTCCGCTTAGTCCGTACATCTGCCCCCAGAAGATGAGATTTTCTTTTGCGGTCAGGTCTTCATACAGCGCCAGGTCCTGCGGCACAACGCCAATGGCATTGCGAACATCCATTGGATTTCTTGTTATGGAATATCCTGCGATGATTGCATCCCCTGAAGTGGGGATATATAAAGTGGAAAGCATGGAAATTGTGGTTGTTTTGCCTGCGCCGTTCGGGCCTAGCAGACTGAAGATTTCCCCCTCTTCAATATTGAACGATACGCCTTTTACGGCTTGAAAGTCACCATAGTTTTTAGCAAGGTTTTGAACTTCGAGAATGTTGGGCATGAGAACTCCTTGGGTTGGACTGGGAGGATATACGGATGAAGGGATGAATTGGTCGCTTAAAGCTGATGATTGTCAGCTGGCAACTTTTAGTCGATTGTATTTCTTCAGCACATCCACTAATTCATCGTGCGGCAGCGCTTTGATATTGATTTGTTGATGCCCGATCATGTCCTCTGCGGCAACCATGGCATTGACAATGGATTCCTCAGTTGCATATACTGTCGAAGCAAGAATTGGGTCAATGTGGTCGTTGGATAAGGCTTGAATGGTGGATAAACCCATCGCGTCGCCCTGCGCCGCCTGCGGATTGGCTGTGGAGAACGCAAGAAAAATATCCCCGGAGCCATTACCTCCCAGACTTCCCGTGCGTGCCATGCCGATGGCTGCACGTTTTGCGACTCGTTTGAGTTGATGAGGGAGCAAGGGAGCATCTGTACCGATGATGACGATCAATGAGCCGTCATCCTGCCTAAACGGATTTTCTCCATTGGTAAATGGCGCGGAATCTTTGAAGTATTGTCCAATGGGGACACCCGCAATTGTCAATTGATAGCGCCTGCCGAAGTTGGCTTGGACCAGTGCGCCCACCGTCCAACCGCCAAGTTTTTCTGGTAGTTTGCGTGAAGATGTGCCCGTACCGCCCTTGAATTCATAGCATAGCATTCCCGTTCCGCCGCCCACGTTACCTTCTTCGATCACGCCGCTCTTTGCAGAGTCCAATGCCTGAAAGACATGCTCTTTGTTCACATGAAATCCATTCATGTCATTCAGCCATGCATCGGCAGTTTCAGCGACCACAGGACACGACCATTTTTGATACAAGGAATCAGTCTTTACCTGCCACGCAATTATCGCATCACGGACGACGCCTACGCTGTGTGTATTCGTGATTCCAATTGGTCCTTCCAACAGACCGCCTTCTTCGATCCATGCTGCTCCTGTCATCTCGCCATTGCCATTAAATGAATGCACGCCTGCATAAACAGGCGTGTGATCCTTTGCTCCGCGCGGGTGGATGATGGTCACACCTGTCCGCGCTGATTCGCCGTGGATCACAGTGGAATATCCAACAGTCACCCCTTTAATATCTGTGATCGAGTTGAACTCGCCAGCATTTCCTTCGAATGGAATTCCGAGATCTCGCGCACGTACTTTTTTCATACACTCTCCTTGGCAATTTTTACGAGTTGTCTGGCAATGCATTCCATAATTTCATCGGGCACGCCGTCCATGGCCTGGCTTTGCACGCGCGTATCGATCTCATCATTGACATAATCCACAACGACGAATTCATCAGCCAGGGCGATCTCTGTCGAGAACCAATCCAGTTTGCAGATGGAAGCGATGCGCTTCGTCACTTCCCGCAGCCTGTTCAAGCCAAATTTAATTTCATCTTCCGCTGTAACAGGGGTGTAGATGTGCGTCTCCGTATCCCACCAGCAGGGATATGTCTCGCCATTGGCGTAGAAAACGCGAAACCATGCGGGTGCGTCGTCAATCATTTTAGGGGTGACATGCGCCTGAATTAGATATTTCTGCTCAGGGAATTCCATGCGCGCATGTAGAATCTCATCCACAGTTTTTGCGCCGAGAACCACACCCTCACCGCCGCCGCCGTTCGATGGCTTGATAACAAAATTTTCGCCCAATGGAGTCAGGTCGATGGGCGGAACCACTGGCTGCTCAAGAAAAGGTGCCAGCAAAATGGTGTGCGGCGTGTGTATGCCTGCACTGATCAATTCAAGGTGCATGGTGGCTTTGTCCTCAGACCACGCAGAGACCTCGGCCGGGTTAATGCGCCTTGCGCCGAATTCCTTTGCCCAGCGGGGGATAGGGTCAAAGATAGCTTCGCCCTGCCCGCGATGGAGCAGGGTTTTGAAAGTGCTAACTCCCTTGTAAAGGGCCGTAATGGATTCGAGCAAGTTATCGGGTTTGATCTGCCAGAGAGAGATTCCCTTCTCAATGCAGGCGCGTTCCACCATTCCCACGAACACATCATCATATTCCCAGTACCAGGGCAGGCATATGTCGTATCGCATGGGAGGCATTATAGTCGAAGGCTGCAGGTGGAAGGTCTTGTGCTTTCGACTTAGTTAATCACTGGTAAAATGGACGCACAAATTTTTCAAAAGGATAATACATGAGCAAAGATTCAGTACAGGATGGTTTGGTTGTTTCAATGGAATATAAATTAACCGTGGATGGAGAATTGCTGGACTCTTCTGACGGCGCAGGTCCTTTGCACTTCCTCGTTGGATATGGAAACATCATTCCTGGTTTGGAAAAAGAAATGATGGGGATGAAGATCGGCGACAGCAAGGATGTGGTGGTACAGCCCGAGGATGGCTACGGCGAGTTTGACGATGAAGCCTTTATGGATGTGCCGCGTACCGAATTCCCTGCCGATATGGCGTTGGAAGAGGGCATGGAGTTGCATGTAACAGATGAAGACGGTCAGCACCAGGCCGCCTTCGTTGCCAAGTTTGACGATAAAACTGTTCAGTTGGACTTCAACCATCCGCTGGCAGGCGCGGAATTGCATTTCTCCGTCAAAGTGGTTGCTCTGCGCGACCCGACCGAGGAAGAACTCGATCACGGCCACGTGCATGAAGAAGGTCATCACCACTAGAATCATAAAAATGCTCTCGATCACATCGAGAGCATTTTTTTCTTTTCCTGCCAGTTCCAAGCCTGTTTGATGCCGAAGATGAAGATGATGACGCCTAAAACCGCGCCTCCAAAGTTGCCCATAAATTCGCTGACCAATTCCCACTGGCTGCCGAATAAATATCCCAGCCCACCATAACCGAAGATCCAGACAATTTCACCGAACAGATCGTACAGGAAGAATTTTCTGAATGGAAAGCCCGTTGTCCCTGAAAGCAGGTTGACAGGCAAGGCAATGGCTGTGACCAAAAAGCGTGAAAAGAAAATAGACAACGGTCCCCATTTTCGAAAAGACTCTTCCGCCTTTGCCCACTGAGGAGAACTGCTGAAGCGGCTCAAAACCTTGTCGCGTGAGTAGTATCCAAAGGAATAGCTGATGCTATCGCCGATGACAACGCTGACGATGCTGATCAGCGCAGCGGCTTCCCAGGACAGGATATCCTGCCTTGCAAATGCGCCGGCCGCGATGACGATAACCGTGCATGGCAGCGGAACACCCAGCCCGCCGACGAATACGATGATTCCCAGCAGTGGCGCGCCATAGTTAATGACCTGTGTAAGAAGAAATTCATCCATGTGAATTTCCCTTACGGAGTTACAGGTGGTACTGGCGTGAGCGGAGGGAGAGGTGTCAGCGGGGGAATCGGGGTTAGCGGCAGAACAGCCGTCGGCGGAGGTTGATGCGCGAGGATCGCAGCTTTGACGAGCTGCATGGCAAGTCCGTTCGTTTCAGGAAAATATTCTTTGTTTATTTCTTCAAGGCTTTTATCGCGGTTCTCTCTGGGCGGAATATCAAGCGCGTCGTAAAGAACCTTTTCTGGGACATAGTACATACGTGCGATGAAGGGGATGGTCATCCATTCACGGATGAGTTCCACATCAGTTTCGATTTGCCCGGGTGCGGGCTGCGGCGGACGGTGCCCCTTGAATTTCATAAATGCGTGAAACGCACGCAGCCCAAAGAAAAAAATCAGCAAGCACCCAAGGATGGTTGATGCAATGATGAAGATGCGTTGCTTTGGATTTTCGGGCTTGGACATTAATTAATCCTGCCACTCCAATTCAAAATCGCCAATGAAAACGGTCTCGCCCTCTTCAATACCTGCATTGCGCAGGGCTTTATCTACACCAAGGTGAATCATTAACTTTTGGAATCTGCGGATGGAGCCGTCATGTTCCCAATATGTCATCTTTGCGGCGCGTTCAATTGCGACGCCGGTTACACGCCAGTCACCGCTGTCTTCGCGTGTGATTTCGAATTGATTCGGGTCCACTTCCGGTTTGTAAACAGGCAGGGCTTCTTCTTCCAATACTTCGGCGGGCAATTCCTGCAATTGCTTGTATGCAGAGATTAAAATGTCGCGCGTGCCGGTGCGAGCCATTGCTGAAGCTGTGATCAATTCAATTTTTTTCTTTTTGAAGCTGGCTGTAATTTCCTTGAGTCGTTCCTGTACATCGGGTTGGTCGATCTTGTTCAGCACAACGATCTGAGGCTTTTTTCCGAGCTTGGTATCAAATAGCGAAAGCTCGCTGTTGATCTGGCTGTAATCCGCCAGCGGGTCTTCCGATTGGCCATCGATCATATGGATGAGGACACGTGTGCGTTGAATGTGGCGCAGGAAATCATGACCCAAGCCAGCGCCTTCTGCCGCGCCTTCGATGAGGCCTGGAATATCAGCGAGGACCACGGTGGTGTCATCGTCAATATTTGCAACGCCGAGGTTCGGCTCGAGGGTGGTGAACGGGTAGGCACCGATCTTTGGCTTGGCGTTCGTCAGTACCGAAAGCAGGGTGGATTTCCCGGCGTTGGGCAGGCCGATAATGCCAATATCCGCTATCAGCTTAAGTTCGAGGCGCAAACTTTTTTCCTCGTGCGGTTCGCCACGTTCAGCAGTTCGTGGAGCCTGATTCCGTGAATTTACAAAGTGCTGGTTGCCGCGTCCGCCGCGTCCGCCTTTGCAAACTGTGAGTTGCTGCCCCGGGTGGGTCAAGTCGCCGAGCAGTGCGCCAGTTTCAGCATCATATATGACCGTGCCAGGCGGCACTGAAATCACCAGGTCTTTTCCGCCGCGACCGGTCATTTGCGAACCGCCGCCATTCTTGCCGGGTTCTGCTGAAAATTTTTCGTTTTGTCGAAACGCAGAAAGTGTATTAAGCGTAGCTTTTACTTCAAAAATAACGTCGCCGCCCTTGCCGCCGTCGCCGCCGTCGGGACCGCCCAGCGGTACGAACTTTTCACGGCGAAAATGCACCATTCCGTCGCCGCCTTTGCCTGATTTTACATGTATGGTAACTTGATCTATAAACATTGTTTTCCTGTCCAATCGGCTTGTATTATAAGCTAGTCTGGAGTTTATCGAAGAAATGCAAAAAAAGAGACTGTCGTTTCCAAAACGACAGTCTCTTTACGAGTGAAAAGAATGGTTATTTTACAAACTTCCATGCGCTTGGCAAGACAATGGCAGCTGCCATCAATTTGATGACATCACCAACTAAAAATGGAAGCAAGCCGAATTGAATGGCCTTGCTCAAACTTCCGAGTACGATGGAAAGCCAGGCTACACCAAATATATAAATGATGACGGTGCCAACGAAAAATGGGAGGATGGAAGTGCGGACGCTTCGCTCCAAGCCTTTTTCTGCCAGCCAGCCTACGACATATGCCGCGCCGATAAATCCCAGCAGGTAACCAGCCGTTGCTCCAGTGAGAATTCCAAAACCGGATGCGCCGCCTGCAAAGAACGGAAGCCCAAGCCCGCCTTGGGCAATGTAGGCAATCATCGCTGCAACTCCGCGTTTTGAGCCAAGCAATGCGCCGACGAGCAGCACAGCGAAGGTCTGCCCGGTGATTGGGACAGGCTGCATGGGGATTTCAAGTTGAGCGAAGAACGCCACAAGCCATGACCCAGCGAGGATCAGGAACAAATCGCGCAGCCAGCTGGCAGTGCGGGGAAAGAGGCGAAGGGAGAGGGTGGGAGCTAAAGCGGTCATGTGGAAAATATCCTTTAAGTTTATTTTTGTTTTTTTGCGAAGCTTGTCGGGGGATCCTCTTCACGGTCGAGTGCGGTATCGTCCCATGAAGTGGGATCGCCGAGCGGTTCCAAATGAGTAAACACGGTGATGCTTGGAAGGACACGCCGAATGTCTGCTTCAATTTTTTCCAGCAGTTGATGTCCGCGTTGGACAGTCCATGAATCGGGGACAAGTACATGGAAGGAAGCGAACCTGCGCGATCCAGACTGGCGGGTACGCAGCGCATGGTACTGTATCCCTTGCGCCAGATATGGTTCAAGCATCTTTTTTAACGTTTCTTGTTCTTCCGATGGCAGGGCAGTATCCATCAGCCCCAATGCGGATTCGCGCACGATGCGGACACCTGACCAGATGATGTTTCCTGCGACAATGAAGGCCATAATGGGATCGAGTCTTTGCCAGCCAGTGAGAACCACCACGCCGACCCCTGCGAGCACACCCACAGAAGTCCACACATCGGTCAATAGATGATGCGCGTTTGCTTGCAGTGTAATGGAATTATTTTTTTTGCCGGCCCGCAGCAGGATGAGCGCTGCGATCAGGTTGATGACAGATGCGATAACGGACACTCCCAGCCCCAGCCCGACTTGTTCCAAGGGCCTTGGGGAGATGAATCGCGGAACTGCTGCGATGATGATGCTGACAGCCGCGATAAGAATCAATGTCCCTTCCACGCCGCTGGAAAAATATTCCGCTTTGCTGTGGCCGTAGGCATGGTCCTCATCCGCAGGGCGGGCGGCGATGGTGAGCATGGCCAATGCCATCAATGCGCCTGCAAGGTTGACCAGCGATTCGAGCGCATCCGAAAGCAAACCAACCGACCCCGTTAGAAAATAAGCGATGGTCTTTAGCGCAATTGTCAGCACTGCGGCGCCGATGGAAAGCCAGGCGAAGCGTGTCAGAAAAGAACGATCTACGTGGTGTGAATGATTCATCTTGTTTTGCATTGTAGCAGAAACCTCTGTGCAGGGAAGTGATGATTGTCATTTATGCAATCAGAATAAAAAGAGTCGGGCAGTTGCTGCCCGACTCTTTTTATTCTCGCCCTGTTTTATTTCTTCTTTTTTCCAAATTTCTTCATCAACACATCCTGCAGGGTCGGCTGGCCGATCTCCTGCAATTCGTAGCGTACACGTTGATGAGGTTTCTTGATCTTCATTACGCGTGAAAGGTCGATCGGCGTGCCGATGATAACCATATCCACATCGGACTTGTTGATCGTGGCTTCCAGGTCTTTTGTTTGCGCGTCGCCATATCCCATTGCGGGCAGGATGGGTCCTGTCTTCGGATACTTTGCGTACGTTGCTGCAATGGACTTCACTGCAAATGGACGCGGATCAACGATCTCTTTCGCGCCGAATCTGCGAGCGGCAACATAACCAGCGCCGTATGCCATTTCACCATGTGTTAGAGTAGGACCGTCTTCGATGACCAGAACGCGTTTGCCGCGAATTGCATCGGGATCATCCACGAAGAGGGGAGAGGCGGCTTCTATCTGTGTCGCCTTCGGGTTCAACTTGCGCAGAGAATCGCGCAGCTTGATCACATTCTCTGCATCTGCTGTGTCCACCTTGTTGATGACGAATACGTCAGCCATGCGCACATTGGTTTCGCCGGGGTAATAAGTTGACTCATGCCCTGGCCGGTGCGGGTCAGCCACCACGATTTGTAGGTCAGGTACATAGAATGGGAAGTCGTTATTGCCGCCATCCCACAAGATAATATCCGCTTCCGCTTCCGCTTTGCGAATGATCTTTTCGTAGTCAACACCGGCATAAATGATCACGCCGCTGTCGATGTGAGGCTCGTATTCCTCGCGTTCTTCGATCGTGCATTTGTAGGCGTCGAGATCTTTATAGCTAGCGTAGCGCTGCACTTCCTGCGCGACGAGATTTCCATACGGCATGGGGTGACGAATGGCCGCAACTTTGTATCCCATTTCTTTGAGAATTAAAGCCACGCGTCTCGTGGTCTGACTTTTACCTGATCCTGTCCGAACGGCACTGATCGACACGACAGGCTTGCTCGACTTGATCTGCGTATTGTGTGTGCCCATAATGCGGAAGTCTGCACCTGCCGCATTGACCATGCTGGCTTTGTGCATCACATATTCATGCGGCACATCGCTATAGGAAAAGACAACCTGCTGTACGCCATATTTCTTGATCAGGTCGAGTAGTTCCTCTTCCGCGCGAATCGGAATCCCTTTCGGATATAGACTGCCTGCGAGTTCCTTGGGATACACGCGCCCTTCAATATCGGGAATTTGAGTCGCTGTGAATGCGACCACTTCATAATCCTTATTCCCGCGGAAGAAGGTATTGAAATTGTGGAAGTCGCGGCCTGCGGCTCCCATGATGAGGGTTTTGATTGGCATAGGAATCTCCTATCTTACTCACCGCACTGGGGACGCGTCCCGCTCCGCGGGACAGTGTCCGATGCAACTCCGCTTTGGTTTTGAGTCATATCGTTTTTACCCAATACGGTCTTATTAATAGGTATTAAACAAGAAAACAGGCTGAAAGCCTAGATAACTTTCAGCCTGTTTTTGATGTGACATACGCAGCGTGTGATGCGTCCTAGTACTTCAATCGAGGATAATAAACCTGGGTGGACACACCCACTCTTTTCTTTTCACACCCGTTTTTTATACGCCCTCATCGCAAAGATATAAGCCACGAGCATAATCCCAAAGCACCATGCGAGCGCAACCCAAATATCATTACCCACCGGCTGACCATACAGCAACGCGCGAATGCTCTCCAGTATCAACGTTACAGGCTGATTTTCAGCAAAGGCGCGCACGCCCGACGGCATCGTTTCAGTCGGCACAAACGCCGAGCTGATAAACGGCAGGAGGTGAATCGGATAAGCAATTACACTTGCGCCATCAAATGTTTTTGCTGTGAGGCCCGGAATGATCGCGATCCATGTCAAGGCTAGCGTAAACAGAGCAAGCATACCAGCCACTGCCAGCCATGACAATACTCCTGCCGGCGAACGGAAGCCCATAATGAGCGCTACGAGAATGATCACGAGAACCGAAATGGCATTGGATACCAACGAGGTCAACACATGACCCCACAGCGGAGCCGAATGCGCAATAGGCATGGAGTGAAACCGCTCGAAGATGCCCCGTTGCTTATCCATAAACATGCGGTAAGACACGTACCCTATACCGTTTGCAATGGTAATCAGCAATATTCCAGGTAATAAGTAATTCAGATAGCTATCCGTGCCGGTTTGAATGGCACCGCCCAGCACATAGACAAACAACAGCATAATCGCAATCGGCATGATTGTGACCGTGATGATGGTGTCCATGCTACGGAAAATATGGCGTATGGAACGTCCAAGCATGACACCCATGTCGTTAAAGAAGTGATTCTTTACTGTTTCCATTTAGTTTTCCTCTTTCTTGCCGACGATTGCAAGAAATATTTCTTCCAGGCTCGGCTGTTTTTCCACGTATTTCACCTTTGTGGAAGGGAACAGCTTTTTCAAGTCCGCAAGCGTGCCATTGGCGATAATCCTGCCTTCATGCAAAATGGCAATTCTATCGGCAAGTTGTTCAGCCTCGTCCAGATACTGCGTGGTGAGGAATACCGTCGCGCCATTATTAGCAAGTTCCTTGATTAACTTCCAAACCTCAATGCGTCCTTCGGGGTCAAGACCAGTGGTCGGCTCATCAAGGAAAATAATCTTTGGGCTTCCCACAAGACTCATAGCGATATCAAGTCTTCGGTGCATCCCGCCAGAATAAGTTGCAACTGCTCGGTCAGCTGCGTCGGTCAGACCGAAGCGGTTCAATAAATCATCCGTGACCTGAAGCGGATTTTTGAGGTGTCGCAGTTTTGCGATCATGATCAAATTTTCCCGGCCGGTCAAGATCTCATCTACAGCGGCGAATTGCCCGGTCAGGCTGATCGACTGGCGTACATAGTCGGGCTTTGCCGCAACATCAAATCCATTTACGGCGGCGGTTCCACCATCCTGTCTAAGCAGTGTGGTGAGGATTTTGACAATCGTTGTCTTGCCCGCGCCGTTGGAGCCGAGCAGGGCGAAAATGCTGCCCTTTCCCACCTCGAAATCCACGCCCTTTAGGACATGAAGGTTCTTGTAGGACTTTTGCAAACCCTGCACTTGAATTGAACTGTTTAGCATATTCTTCTCCTTAGATGACAGTAACCTTTGATAAATCGGCTTCCAAACCTTTGAGGGTGGCATATGTCAGTTTGTCCATCGTCGCGCCGTCAAAGCAAATGGTTTTTATGGCGCGATAATATTTCTTAGACCAGCTGGTCCAGGTAATCGTTGAAAGGAAGGACACATTTTTAAATGTCGCGTCCTTAAACGAAACTTCGTTTAACGATGCCCTGTCAAATTTCACCCCGATAAAGGTCTGCCCGTCCAGATTTAGCCCTCGCAAATCGATATTCTTAAAGTCCACGCCGTGAAAGATACAGTTTTCAAAGATCGTTTCTGTCAGGTCGGTCATGGTCAGCTTGACGTCAATCAGTTTTACATCGCTGAATTTTGCCCGGGTCAGGTCTGACGTGTTGAATTCGGTGCGTACCAGAATGGTTTTGTTGAAGCTCGCACCCGTAAAGTCACTGGTGGACAGGATGCAGTCTGTCAGATTCGTTCCGTCGAAATTGGCTTCACTCACATCACTGGCATAAAAAGAGCTGCCAGTCAAATCTGCACCCGAAAAGTCGGAGCCGCGCAACATGCTTGCATCAAATTTTCCTTTATGCGCTTTAACGTCCGCGAAATCGCTCTTTGGCAGGTTGCTCGCGCTGAAGTTTGTCAGCACCTGTCGCTCCAGTGAACGGGAGAGGCTGGCAACCTCCTGCACTGTTTCTTCTATATCGCCGATGCTGTCAATGGTCATCGCAAAGGCTTCCTCATCGTCCTTGCCTTCAGCTTTGAGTTCACGGAAGCGCTCCTGCAAATCGGAGAGCAGGTCAGCCTTTAATTCGGCAACGCTTTTTACTCCATCGTAGGGTGCAAAAACTCCATTCAAGTATTGGTTTATTTTCTCATTCATAGCATTACATCTCCTTATAATAAATTATCGAGTATGCGCTTTGCATACTCCCAATTGCTTTTGTTTTCAGAATACAGTTGCTTTCCTTTTTTAGTGATCTGATAGTACTTCCTTCTGCCTCCCTGGGTTTCATCTCCCCAATAGGAAGTGATACAGCCATCCCCTTCGAGACGTTTCAGGCTGGAATACATGGTTGCTTCCTTAAGTTCGTATTCGCCTGAGGAATTTGTATGGATCAACTTTGTAATTTCGTATCCATACTTATCGCCACCGATCAGTAATTTCAAGATGATCGTATCTGTGTGGCCTCGGAGTAAATCTGAAGAAATTTTGTTATCGGTCATAAGTTGTCTCCATAGGTGTACTATACAATGAAGTACTATGTCTGTCAAGGTATTTCGGCTAATTTACTACTTTGCTTTTTTGTAAATAAATAGAGCCGGCAAGGGGATGGAGTAACCATTAGTTTGTGTTCGATACGACAAGCTTTTGTCCCTTTTCACGAAAATCCCCGTTATTCCCATGAAAGCATTTACACGAACGAACCTCGCGAGAGAAAGGCACTGCATGATAGGATACAAGGCAGTAAGAACCACACCCATGATTCACGACGACCTTCCAGACCTGATTACCGCCGCCAAAGGCGATCCCGCCGCGTTCGGCAGGCTGTATGACCGTTACCTTCAGCCCGTTTATCGCTACCTGTACAGCCGCCTGGGGAATGCACACGAAGCGGAAGATGTCACTTCGCAGACGTTCATCGCTGCATATGAAGCGCTGCCCAAATATCGGGAGCAGGGTCAGTTTATGGCCTGGCTGTTTCGGATCGCCCGCAGCAAGATGAACGATCATTTTCGCAGGAACAGGTTCGAGGTCGAGTTGGATGCGGCGGAGCGTATCTCCGCAGGGGAGGATGTGCTCAACGAACTGGTCCATGATGAAGAGCTGATCCGGCTTCGATCCGTGATCAAAAATTTGAACCCCGAAGAACAGGATCTCATCCGCCTGCGTTATGTGGCCGACCTGACCTTTGCCGAGATCGCTGACCTGTTGGGCAGGCGCGAAGACGCCGTGAAGAAAACCGTGTACCGATTGCTGGCGCGTTTGAAAAGCCAGATGGAGTGACCATGAACGATTTGAATCCATCCCCCGACTTTGAAGAGAAGGTCCGCCACGCGATGAAGTCGCCTGATGCGTCGCCTGAATTTGCAAACCGATTACGCAACGAACTGGTGAGGAGACCAGTAAAAATGAAACCGATGATTTTTAAACCCGCATGGGCTCTTGCATTCATGTTGGCACTGATGGTCATTGTAGTCAGTGCACCGGGCCTTGCGGCTGCCCTTGGAAGAGTATTTGGATATGTCCCCGAAGTGGGACTGGTGGAAACTACGAGCGGCTTGCGTATGTTGGCAGAACCTGTTTCCGCCACCCGCGATGGCATTACGCTTACGATCACGAATGTGTTTGTATATGAAGACCGCGTGGAATTGAAATATGAAGTGAACGGCATCGCCCCCGAAAATGATGGCTGGCAAGCCTCGGATCGCAGTACGAACCCAACCGCATTTTGCGGTGGCGTGAATCCTGGCGACACCTACAACCCTGAAGGCGATGCACGTCTGCGCCTGCCCAATGGCACCACGCTCGAACGTGACTACACAGGCAAGTATCCGCAGAATGTATTTGCAATGCAGCCCGTCTACGATGCCGCCGTCCCGTCAGATGTAACTCAAATGACCTTTGCACTCAAGTGTATTCCGATGGCACGCCTGGGCGTCCTTCCTGAAAATTGGGAATTGACATTCGATCTTGCCACTGTACCTGCTGGAACTGTTGTAGGAGAACCTGTAATTGAAGTGCCGCCTGTGATACCGGAAGAAGTTCCCGCCTCGCCCTCGACCGATGTTGTTTCTGCTCCCAAAGTGACAATGACCCTCGAACGGATCGTCCCCACCGACTCGAACACAGTGTTGTATCTGCATTTCAACATGGAAAACGCCGACCCGTCGCTGATTTCCATCATGCCCAGGAGCGTCTATATCATCGACTCGCTGGGGCAGCAGATCCGCCTGATTGGATCATTCGTTTGGCAGCCGTTCGAGCATCAAGTTGGCAGTTCCTTTGAGTTCGTCACCGAATCCAAACCTGCCAGTGGTCCTCTCACTGTGGTTGCAGATCAGGTGATCGCATATTACATGCCGCTTTATACTGATCCTCCGCAGACCACCACCGAAGAAATGACCTTCACCTTTGATGCAGGCGAGAATCCGCAGTATGGACAGAAATGGGATTTGAACAAGACCTTCAGCATTGCAGGGTATGACTTTGAGATCGTCTCCGCCCAGGCTGTAGCTTTCGAAGATCTGCCCAATCGTCAAAACTTCATCGATGGTTCGCAGGGCTATGACTATGGGTATCAATTCATCGTCGAAGCAGACCCTGCCCTTGAGTTGATCGCCGAAATGGATATTCACGGTGACGAAGCCCAATGCTGGTTGACGGATGTCAATAAAGTGGAAACCCAGCCTTTGATCTATACCCAATTGTGCAAGAACGGGTATCCCAAGGGACAGGTGGCAGTCACCATCCGCGAGATGTCGATTACGCTGACCGAAGATTTTAAAGTGGAGTGGAAACCGTAGTTGAATAAAAATAGGCCACGCTACAGCGTGGCCTATTTTTTACGTCTCACCGGGGCTGTGAGGCAATGGACTGCTCCGTAGCCATTGACCAGCTTGTTCAATTCTGCACTTAATACACGGAATCCGTATCTTTCCAACTCTTTGATGACACGGGTGTTTGTGGAGAGTGAAACAATGACGGCTTTATTTCCCAAATTAAGTAAATTGGTGGCGAATTTTGCCTGTTCCTGTTCATCCACTTCAAATACATCAATTCCCTTGCTGGAGAGAAATTCTCGAAAGCCGCCCAATTCTTCGATCACCAGCATGTCCATGTTGCGTGAAATGCGGATGACATCGCGTTGGTCCAGTTCGTGTCCATATGCCATCACCAGGTCGGGGGCGAGCGGGATCCAGAACATGTCCAGGTGCATGATGCGCATGTGTTCATCGGTAGGCGCACCAAACGTGGATGCCTCATCCACATGGCGCTTGTTCACAATTGCCACGATTTGAATTCCTCTGTGCTCCAGGTACGTTCCTATTTTCCTGCACAGATTTTTAACTGCCCGCATATTTGTTCGCGCGCCAACGCCGATGTAACATGTGTCCCCGAGGATGGCAATATCACCGCCTTCGATGGTTCCGTTTTCTATTTCCAGCAAGGAATCTGTATATCCAAGCTCGGTTAATGCTTCTTTGAACACCCCAACTTCAGGTTTGCGGATTCCCCACTTCAAAGCGGATAACATTACTTTATCTGCCAGTGCTTGTGATTGATCCCTTCCGTAAAATATGTTGGCAAGCGGCAGTTCATGTAGCAAGCTAAGGCGGTGATTCAAGCGGATGGCGGCAGCCTCTCCGTAGACTTGAACATCTTCTTTTAGGATGTGCTTTATATCTTTTTGGATTTGCAAATAAACTTCATCTATATCCCCATGAATGCCCTCTTGGGAGAAATCCCTTATTTTGTAATCTCGATAGGTTTCGTAATATTCGCTGGCACGCTGCAGCAGTGCAGATTCTGCCTCCTGGATCGAGGGAGGCGTATTGGATATTTCCTTTTTCTCCAGTGACCTGGCAAATGCATCCTTCGCCCGGATAACTTGAATCCCTTCCTCTTCGATCATTTTTTGCATATGTCTGAATTCCCTGCGGGCTTCCTGCACTTCATAATAACTGAAGAACAGGCTCTTTGACTTTGGCAGCAGTTGTCCCAGCAATGCTTCAATCCCCGGTTCACCCCAAACCAATACTTCCTCTAAAAAATGTGTCTCGTCAAAGATTTGCGCATCCATAATTTCAGTACCCATAAACAGAGCGGACGTTCTTCAACGTCCGCCATACTTTGTATTATTTGATTTTACATCACATCTGGTGCTTGAATATCCAGCAGCCTCAAGGCGTTTTCAATTGTTTGCTTCGCCGCAGAGACCAGTTGCAGCCGCGCATTTTTTATCGTTTCGTCTTCCGTCTGCATCACGTTGACAGCGTGGTAGAACGAGTGAAAGGTGTTTGCCAGTTCGTATGCATAGGAAGCCATCACCAAGGGACGATATTCATTCGCCGCCTGCTCCACAGTCTGCGGGAAGCGGGAAATCTGCTCAATCAACTCGATCTCATGTTTTGTTAATTCATAGTCGAATGAACCTGAAGCCTGAAACTTGGAGCCTGGAACTTGAGCTTTTTTCAGAATCGAGTTCGCTCGCACATACGCATTCTGAATGTACGGCCCCGTCCTGCCGTCGAAGGAAAGCGCTTCATTGATGTCAAAAACAATATCCTTATTGTTATCCACCGAAAGCATGGAATAGGTCAATGCGCCCATGCCGATCTGATAGGCGATCTTCTCGCGTTCATTGGCTGGCACATCGCCGCTCTTCTCCGATTCAACCGCCAACACACGCTTCACCGCTTCATCAGCCACATCTTTGAACAGTACCACACGTCCGCGCCGCGCAGACATGGCTCCCTCGGGCAGGCTCACGAAGCCATAGCCAAGATGGTAGCATTTCTCGGCCTGTGGGAAGCCCCACAATTTCAAAATGGCAAAGGCCTGCTGCAAATGCAATGACTGGCGCACGTCCACAACGTAAATAGAACGGTCCACGTGATATTGCTCAAACTTAACCTTTGCAAGCGCAAGGTCTTTTGTCAAATACAGGGTCGTGCCGTCGCGCCGCAGAATCACATTGGTGCGGTATTTTTCTTTGGTCAGCCCGAGTTTCTCGTCAATTTTTACGATGACCGCTCCGCCTTGCGGGCGTTCATCCGTAGCAATGTCCTTCGCGATCAATTCCTCAACAATGGCTTTGGATGGCTCATCGACTTCCGATTCGTAGAACCATACATCCATTTTTACGTCGAGCATCTTTAATACTTCACGCAGTTCTTCCAAACTCCATTCTCGGGTTACGCGCCACAACTCGCGCACATACTCGTCGCCTGCATCCCACTTGCGATACATTTCACGCCGTTCGGCATCGTATGCTTCCCGTTGGGCAGTTTGTTCAGGTGTTTCATTCTCTTGCTTTTCGAGCATGGCCGTGGCTTCCACGTAAAGTTTTGCCAGCCATTGTCCGCGCTCATGCACGCCTTCGGGTTCCTGTCCTTTATACAGCTTGTCGTAGATCCACATCACGGTAATGACGCCGAGTCCAAGATCACCCGGGTACGAGGCGCGGATGGTTTCAAAGCCTGCGAACTCCACCAGCCTCGCGAGCACTTCACCTAAAATGGTGTTGCGCGCATGTCCAATATGAAATGAATGATGTGTGTTTGGCTGGGCATATTCCACCATTACCGTTTCAGATTTCTTTGCACCGCGCCCAAAATTATTTCCATTGGCGAGCACTTCATCCACCACGCGGCGGGCATAGTCGGACGTCTTGAAGTAGACATTAAGATATCCTTTGACTGCTTCAATATGACTGATCCCTTCCACGCCTCCCAATTGACCTTTGACCTGTTCGGCAATTTCCTGAGCCTTTTGCGGCACTGGAAGTTTG
>JAEURE010000160.1 GCA_016789485.1 Anaerolineales bacterium
TGCGCCGCCTCCTTCTTAAGCGGAAGTTTGATCCCCGTCCCAAGCAATCCATCCAGAAGCACATCTGACTGGTTAAGAAAAGCGACGAGGGATTCATCATTTTCACCGCCATCGGATTCTGCCAGTTCACCACCCGCAGATAAGTAACGAACGACAAGTTCATCCCCCTCTTGTTTACGATTGACCAGATATGCATGCGTGCGCCAGCCCGCTTCCGCCAGCCAGGTTAATGCAACGAGGGCATCGCCGCCGTTATTGCCTCCCCCTACTACGCCTGCGACTTCATCCCAGCCATTTTCCTGCCCCAGCGCATGGACAAGTTCCGCCAGTCCACGACCCGCATTCTGCATCATCTCGGCATACGAAACGCCTTTTGCATCGGCTTCTTTTTCAATCGCACGCATTTGGGTGACACTGACAAGTTTCATTGAATACTCACTTTGGCAATCTGAATTTTAATTGGCTTGACAGAACAATTATACAAACGATTTACCCAACAAAAATATTAATAATCTTCATACGGGCCGCCTGCTTGTGGTGCTATAATTATCTCAGATAAGGAGCTAACCAATGAGCGAATACAAAAGAAAGTCCCTAAAAGAAAAACTTCCGCCTGAGGCGTTGGAACACATGAAAGCTGCCCGCGAGGAAATGCGTAAAAGCATGGAAACCATTTTGCCCCCCGGCTTTTTGGAGCATCGCCGCGTAGCCCGCAAAGAAGCGCTCCTTGCCTTCCGCAGCCTAATTGACGCCGCCATCAAAAAGACGGAAGAAAAAAGCAAATCTGCCTAAAAGTAAAAACTCGTCCCAATTTTTCGGGACGAGTTTTTTATAACAAGCTACGGAAGCATAAACACACAGCTAAAAAATCTGTGCTCGCGTATCTTCGGGATAATTTTATTGCCACGGTCGACGGCCACGTCTCACGAGGAAGAGGGTGTAAAAGAGTGCAAATCCTGAGCCGCCAAGCAGAATTTGCCCAAGCATGGGGTGCCCGTCATAAAGAATTGACCCTGCGACCAGGAATCCGAGAAAGACAATCCCGCCGGTCAACCGATTCAAAGATCGTTCCAAATAGCTTATTTGAATGTTGACCATCGGCATTTGTACATTCAACTCACCCCGTTCAATTCTGCCAAGCACGCGCTCTGTCCTGCCGGGAATAGCCAGCAGTGTTTTAAAGAGAGAGCCTGCTTCGTCAAAAATGACATCCCACTGAGAACCACCATCACCTTCAGCAAGTTTTTTGGCATACGGAGCGATACCCTCCCACAAATTGAATTCCGCATGCAACCCGGTACACATCCCCGATAGAATCCCGATTGTCCTGCCTAGCAGCAAAAGATTTTCTGGCAACTGAAAAGGCATGTTCAGCATCAACTCGCGGAATTGCAAACCGAACTTCATCATTTCTTTGTGGTCGATATTTCGCAACTCGTTCATATTCATCCCCCAAAAACGGTCAAACAATTGTGCACCAGCTTCCTCCAGCAATTTCAAATTGGCATTGGGGAGCAGTACACCCAGAGTCTGGTACGCCTTCACCAGCCGCGGAGAGTCCTGCAAGCCAATAGAGATCACTGCTTCACGCAGCCCTTCCATCAAACGGTCTGGCATGCGTCCCACCATGCCAAAATCTATGAAAGTTAATTTAAATGCAGTTGAACCATCCTTATTTTTTTCAGGCAGCGGCGTGACAAATATATTCCCAGGGTGCGGGTCGGCATGAAAAAATCCATCTTCGAAAATCTGCTTGAGATATACCTTGAACAGAACCTGCGCCACATCCGCGCGGTTGATGCCCGCCGCCGAGATCGCCTCATAATCCGTAATCTTGATGGCAGAGACATCTTCCAATGTGAGCACACGACGGCTGGTATGATTCCACACCACACGCGGGACGTACACGTTCTCGTCACCTTTGAAGTTGGCAGCAAAAGCCTCGGCATTTTTCCCTTCTGCCAGATAATCCAATTCCTCTTGAAGAGTGGCTGAAAATTCTTCAATAATCGCAGGAACGTTGGCGCGTTCACTAACGGGACGGTAACGCTTCAGCCAACCACCAACCACACGAATGGCAGACATATCCACATCCACAACCTGCTCAATGTGCGGACGAAGGATCTTAACCACTACGTGATTGAAGCCTGCTATTTCTGCCTCACCTGCGGTCAACTCTGCGCGATGGACCTGTCCCAACGACGCGGCAGCCAGCGGGGATTCTTCAAAGGCGAGGAAAATTTTACTTAACGCAGAGCCAAGCTCCAGTTCAGTTTGGAGGCGAATGGATTCATAATCCACGGGCGGAACTTCATCCTGTAATCCCGAAAGCTCATCCGTAATTTCGGGCGGGAGGACATCCAGGCGTGCAGATAGAAATTGCCCGACCTTGATCATCACGCCGCCAAGACGAATCGCCAGCATCCGAAAACGAATCGCGATTCCACGCAGCCTGTTTGACCTGTTGTTGCGGGCGATAAAACCAAGCCCAATGCGGGGCAGGAAAATATCCCAAAAAACAATATTCGATGTGACGCGGGCAAAAAAGAAAACAATTCGCCAGTATCTTGCGCGTAAAGCCGTTTGTTTCATAAAGCCTCCAGAAGATTTAATGGTAGTCCGATAATCCTTTTCGGAAGGATGACAAAGCTCCACGAATCCGCGTGACCTGAAATCAAATTCTCAAATTCCTTGACAACTCATCCTACTCTCATGTAAACTGCAAGCGTAATTAAATTTCAAAAGAAAGGAGCGCACTTCAAATGACCAAACGTATAGATTTACACCTGCGAAAATTGAATCCACCTCGAAGTGCGCCTGTAGACCATTAAATAAAGGTCTGCCTTCTGTGTCTTTTCAGCCACGGTGCACTTTAGCACCGTGGTTTTTTTATTGTCTTGTCCCCATGTCATTGCAAAGAGATTCCTTACTTTTTGAGACGACGCAATGACCCAATCAGCGAGAAAACATCATGAACTTATCATTCAAATCCTATTGGAACTTACTCTCCGAGCACATCCGTCCGCAAAAGAGACGGTTCATCCTGCTGGCCGCCATGCTGTTTAGCAGCATCGGCTTGCGCATCTTCGCGCCGCAGATCATGCGAAAATTCATCGACTCTGCGCTGGCAGGCGAAGCATTGCAAACTCTCACCTGGACGGCAGTCGCATTCATTGGCATCGCGCTGATTCAGCAAGCCGTGGCGGTCAGTGTCACCTACCTCGGTGAAAACGTGGCGTGGACGGCAACCAATGACCTGCGCGCCGAACTTGCCTGGCACGCACTCAACCTCGACATGCGTTTTCACAACGACCATACGCCCGGTGAATTGATCGAACGCATCGATGGTGATGTGACCGAACTTGCAACCTTCTTCTCTCAATTCGCGTTGAATCTCATTGCAAACGGACTTCTGCTCGTCGGCATTTTGGTTGCATTGTTCCTGGAAGATTGGCGTGCCGGGCTGGCGTTTTCGATTTATTCCGTTCTCACCATTTTGATCCTTGGAAAACTGAAGGACATTGCCGTGCCGCATCAAAAAGCCAGACGCGAAGCAGAG
Source organism: Anaerolineales bacterium (assembly GCA_016789485.1). Taxonomy (GTDB): domain Bacteria; phylum Chloroflexota; class Anaerolineae; order Anaerolineales; family Villigracilaceae; genus Villigracilis. The sequence goes on from JAEURE010000160.1 coordinate 3,560, forward strand.
GCTCAGCTATACGGCTTTATCGAGGAGCAATTAGCAGGAACAGAAGACATTCGCTCCAGCGGCGCCGTGGACTTTTCCATTCAGGAATTATTCCGCCACCAGAGCATCATCCTTGGGCACAACCGTAGAGCGCATTTCAAGCGCTGGATCATCGAAAATTCCATGGGCCTGGCATTGACCGTTGGCAATCTGCTCGCCATCGTTAGCGGGTATTGGTTGTTCTCACTGGACATTATCACCATTGGCACTGTATATCTCTTTGTCCACTACATCAATCTTCTTGAAGAACCATTCTGGGCAATGACACACGAAATCGAAAGTTTCCAGACCATCGGTGCCTGCGTGGAACGTTTGACGGAATTTCGCAATTTCAAGCCAGAAGTAACAGATGGCACTGGACCGGAACTCGAATCCGCGCCTCTGGGATTAACTTTTGAAAATGTGACCTTCTCCTACACCAACCCGGAAAAGGGCAACGGCGAAGACAATGTACTCAAAGCGCTCTCGCTTGACCTGAAACCTGGTTCCATCCTTGGGTTGCTCGGCCGCACTGGCAGCGGCAAAACCACCATCGGTCGACTGATATTCCGCCTCTACGATGTGAATTCTGGCAGCATAAAAATCAATAACATGGATTTGCGCGATACGCAACTCAAATCCCTGCGCCGCAACATCGCCATCGTCACGCAGGATGTGCAACTCTTCCGTGCCAGCATCCGCGACAATCTGACCTTCTTCGACCGCACGATTACAGACGAGAAGATCATTGCCACCCTCGAAGAACTGGAACTTGGCGACTGGTATCGAAATCTGCCGAAAGGCTTGGATACTGAACTCGACACAGGATCAAGATCTCTGTCCGCAGGTGAGGCGCAACTATTAGCCTTCACAAGAGTCTTTTTGCGAAATCCTGGTCTGGTAATTCTCGACGAAGCCTCATCCCGCCTTGACCCTGCCACAGAGCAAAAGCTCGAGCGCGCGATCGATAAATTGCTCAAAGGACGAACCGCCATCATCATCGCCCATCGGCTGGACACAGTCCACCGCGCGGATGACATCATGATATTGGACAAAGGTCAGGTAAGTGAATACGGCAGCCGCAAGCAATTGGCAGCAAACCCGAGCTCGCGTTTTTATCAACTTTTACAAACTGGAATGGAGGAGGTGCTCGCATGAGTACTTTCAACCCCGCAATCAAAAATAAAAAAGTACCCGCCCTGCCCACATGGAAAGTCATCTGGGAAATGCTCACTTTTCGCCCGTGGCTCTGGTTCGTGGATCTGGTCAGTGTGGCGCTGATACGCTTCTGTTGGCAAATCGGTCCCGCGCTCATCATCAAAGCCTTTTTCGACTTCGTCACAGGCGCTGCTCAACTGACCTTTGGGATATGGACAGTGATTGCTCTTTTCACTGCCTTATGGATCGGACGTGTTATCGCAAGCTATGGCTTTTATTATGCCGACGTGCCCATCTTTGCGGAAATGTCCACTCTCCTGCGCAAGAATCTTCTGAAGTACATTTTGAAACGCCCCGGCGCGTCGCAACTGCCTGATTCGCCAGGAGAAGCCGTCAGCCGTTTCAAAACGGATGTAAATGAGATCCCGTTGTTTGTAATTCTCATTAACGACATCATGGTCGGGCTGGCCATCATTGCCGTTTCCATCGCGCTCATGACACAGATCGATCCATCCATTACAGTGATGGCATTAATTCCTCTTGTTGTTGTCGGCATCGTCGCCAACCTGGCTACAAGCCGCATCGAACATTATCGCCGCACATCAAGGCAGGCTGGCGGAAAAGTAACCGGCTTCATCGGAGAATTTTTTGGCGCAGTGCAAGCAGTCAAAGTGGCGACGGCAGAAAAGAACGTCATTGGCTACTTTCACAAACTCAATGATGAACGCCGCATTTTAACCATCCGTGAAAAACTTTTCGACGAAGTTCTTGGCTCGATCTATCGCAACACATCCACACTTGGCACGGGTGTCATTCTTGTGCTCGTCGGCCAATCCATGCGCACAGGCAACTTCACCCTGGGTGATTTTTCGCTCTTCGTTTATCTATTACAAAGTATGGGCGATCTCACCACCTTTGGCGGAATGCTCGCGGCGCGCTACAAACAACTGGATGTTTCCGTTCAGCGAATGTATCACCTCATGGAAAATGCACCGCTAGGCGCGCTTGTTGAACACAGTAAAGTGGATTTGGAAGGTCCGCTGCCCGAAGTAACCTACCCGACAAAGACCGCCGCAGACCAACTAAATGAACTGGTTGCAAAAAACCTGACATTTCACTACCCTGATTCACAAAACGGGATCGAAGACATTTCTCTGAAAGTCGAGCGCGGCTCATTGACAGTTATCACGGGCCGCATCGGTTCCGGCAAAACAACGCTCCTACGTGCACTGCTGGGATTGCTCCCCATCGAGTCTGGCGAGATACGATGGAACGAGACACTACTCACCTCGCCGGGAGACTTTCTCGTCCCGCCGCGCTGTGCCTACACTGCACAAGTCCCGCGCTTGTTCAGCAACACCTTGCGCAATAATATCCTGCTCGGCTTGGATCGCAGCGATGATGACATCTATCGCGCCGCAAAGCTTGCCGTGATGGATCGCGACCTCGAACAACTGGACGACAATCTCGAAACGATGGTCGGCGCGCGCGGCGTAAAACTTTCGGGTGGGCAGGCGCAACGCACCGCTGCGGCGCGCATGTTCATCCGTGAACCCGAACTCGTTGTCTTCGATGACCTTTCCAGCGCGCTGGACGTCGAAACCGAAAGCCAACTTTGGGAACAGATCTTTGATAATGGAAACCTGACCTGTCTGGTTGTCTCTCACCGCCGTCCGCTGCTGCGACGAGCCGATCATATTATCGTCTTGAAAGATGGTCGCGTCGAATCCGAAGGCACGCTTGATGAACTCCTCACAACCAGCCAGGAAATGCGCGAACTGTGGAAGTTGGAAGAAACATAGATGTCATTGCTTCTTCAGGTGAAACCCTGCTCGCATTGGCATAAGGAA
>JAEURE010000161.1 GCA_016789485.1 Anaerolineales bacterium
ATTTGCAGTGACTCAAAGTCCGTTAGATGGAACTCCAGCCGTGGATGAAATTGACCGCGAAACCTTTATGACTCAGCGCCTCGCGACTCCGCCGGTAGCTGGTCAGCCTTCGATGAAGATGACTTCATCCGGACATCCGCTACCTAACGTGAAAACCCGCATCGTGGATGAATCCTTCAACGACCTGCCAGATCGCTCCGTTGGCGAGATCGCTGTGCAAAGCGACTGCATGTTAACCGAATACTTCAACCGCCCCGATGCGACCGAATCCGCTATCAAGAACGGTTGGTATCTGACTGGTGATTACGGCTACATCGCGGATGGTGAGTTATATGTATCAGGTAGAAAGAAAGACCTCATCATCGTCGGCGGAAAGAATGTGTACCCGCAAGATTTAGAGTCGCTAGCCAGCGAAGTGCCTGGCGTCCACAAAGGACGAACAGTTGCCTTCGGCATGTACGATGAAGAGGAAGGGACTGAAGAGGTGGTGATTATCGCCGAAGCAGAATCAACTTCCCCGTCGGAGCAAGAGGCGATAGCAGATGCCATCCGCAAACATGTGACCAAAAGTTCTGCCATTGCATTACGTCACGTCAAAGTGGTGGATGATAAATGGATCATCAAAACATCCAGCGGAAAAACGGCGCGATCAGCAAATAAAGAGAAGTTTCTCAAAGAACTTTCGGCAAGCTAATTCAAAAAGAGCATCCCTTGAAAGGATGCTCTTTTTATTTATGCGAATTCCACTTGCTGATTGGAGTTCTTCATCAACCACACATAGCCATCTTCCAAACCAGGCTGCGTAGGTTGAGCATTTGAATACCCGTTGACATTTGCACCGACCAGCCGATACTGTGTCCCTTCTGCGAGATGCAGCATGGAGACAACCGTGAGATCGTGATTGGGCTTTTCCAAACCAGACATGGTCAACGTCCACACGTGGCCTTCGGTGGCTTTGAGCATTTCAGCAGGGCTGCCGCGGAAGAGGATCTTTCCTTTTGCAAGCACAGCCAGATCACGGCAGGTCTGACCGATGTCTTCGACGATGTGAGTCGAAAGCAGGACAATGCGATCTGCGGCGAGGTTGACCAGTAAATTGCGGAAGCGAATCCGCTCTTCGGGGTCAAGCCCCGCTGTTGGTTCGTCAACGATGAGCATTTTTGGGTCGTTGACCAAGGCTTGAGCGATTCCGACGCGGCGTTTCATCCCGCCAGAGAAGCCTTTTATTTTGCGCTTTGCAACTTCGCGCAGACCGACCATCTCCAACACTTCTGCCACACGTTGGCTGCGTTTGCGGGAGTCGTCCAAGCCTTTGAGGATGGCCATGTAATCCACGAATTGTTCGGCAGTCAGTTCGGTATACATGCCGAGTTCCTGCGGAAGATAGCCAAGCATGGACTTGACTGCATGCTTGCCCGCTTCGGTGGTGAGGTCATGTCCGTTGACACGGATGGAGCCGCTGCTGGGATTGACGATACCTGCGAGGATGCGCATGAGGGTGGTCTTGCCCGCGCCGTTGGGGCCAAGCAAGCCGAACATACCAGAGTTGATCTGCAGGTCCACGCCGTTGAGGGCGTTGACGGATTTGTTTCCAGAGCCGTAGGTTTTGGTGAGTCCAGTGATTTCGATCATGGTGAGTTCCTTTTTTAGATGTAACGTTCCTGCTTGTGCAGTAACAACCACGTAAAGAATAGGAAGGCGGCAGAAGCGGCGAAGAGTGCAAGTTGATTCGATACAAGGTCGGGATGTTCCGGGTTGAGGATGCCCATGAAAATGTAGGCGTATTTCCAGTTATTGACCGCCATCGCATCGCGGATGATGACCTCGATGATCCAGACCAGGCCAACGAGAAAGGAACCGATCATCGTCTGTGCGCCGAGAATTGCACCAAAGGTTCCAAGGGCAATCATTGAGATCGTCGGGACGATCCACGAAAGCTGCAAGTTAAGCGAATCACCAAGCGCAGAGAAGTCCACGCCAATAAACAGGGCGAATAGGATAAAGGCCAGTGCGCACACTCCCTGGATCAGGAAGATGAGCAAAGTCCGCTCGAATAAAATCTGCGCGGCGCGGATGGGAGTCGCAAAGCGCAGTTCAATGGCGGGGTCGTCGAGGATGGCATACGCTGCCATGAAGCCGCCGATGAGAGGAACCGCTACGCCGATGTAGGCGCGGGCGATATTGAAGTTCAGTTCTTGGTCGTTCAATAACAAGGTCAGGATGACGAAGAATGCCCAGAATGCCAGCGGAAACCAAAGTTGGTCGAGACGGTAGGTCAATAAGGTGTATTTCACTGAAAAGCGTTTCATTCGAAATCCTTATGCGCGGCAGGACTGCCATTGCAGGTAATAGTTGAGAACGGCCATCACAGTGGCAATACACAGACCAAGCACAAGCAGATTGAGAGTTGCATCTGTGGCGGAATAAGTTAGAGGCTCGACAGCGTTGATAAAACCGAGGAAATATCCCTGATAGGCATACATCCCGCTGACAGTGAGCAAGGTCCCATTAAGGGTGGGAAACATTTCCGGGTTGATGTAGTTGCCCCAGAACCAATAGCCAGTGAACAGGATCTGATATACGCGCAGTGGCATGATCAGCGGGCAAGCCAGCGAGAACGCGATGACAAATGCGAAAGCGGGAACCATGATGGCGAAAAATGCGAGTGTCATCGTGTAAAGGAATTCGATTGGCGCGTTGCCGAAGGCGATGAACAATCCTGAGATCAACCAAACCCAGATCAAGACAGGCGCAAGAGATGCCGCCAGCACACCAAAATATTTTCCAAGTGTGTATGTAATAAGGTTGAGCGGCGTGCTCTCCTGAAGTTCACGGACGCCTTGACGAAAGTCCCGCTGCAACCGGTCTGCGGAGAGAATCCCAACAGCGACGGGCAGAAACAAATTAAAAGTGAAGGCCATCTGCCCGGCATATTGCCAGATCTGTTTATCGGTCAGGATAGTGACCTTTTCTTCCGGCACGGGATACATAACTGTGACAGAATAAAAGAGGAACAACAAGCCGTAGGCGATCCACATGCCGGGGCGGCGAAGGGACATATTGAATTCATGGCGAAAGACGCCGATAAAACGAGACATTGATTTCTCCAAATTCTTTACCACGAAGGAGACAAAGGGGCACAAAGGAAAACCTTCGTGTACCTTTGTGGTCGAAAGGTTTTTTACATTGCTATCGATCTGCGCCACTGCACTTGATCGCGGCCCGATGACCAGAGCGCGAACACGATGAGCGCAAAACCAAAAATAAAAAGCATGGCAGGGTTTTTCCAGAATTGACGATAGGTTTCGAGCCACGGAGAAGCAAACGCGAACCATTCGCCAAATGAAATGAGAGAAGCATATTGCGCCGACCACAACAGATACGCAATGAACAAGGCGTTACTGGTGCCGATCCACAGCGAGAGCATGAGCGCAAGCGCGGAGAGGAAGGTCATAGGCGCGAGCCAGCCGAGGACGAATTCTCCCAAGGCTTGCGGCGGGATGATGAGAAGCAGGGCAAGCGTTGCACAGCCAGCCAACAACACGTTGTACGCAGAGACAAGGGTCAGCCGCGCCAGCAAAACCTTCCACGGTGAGATAGGTGTGGCAAAGGTCAACTCGGCGGCGGGGTCATTCTCCGAGCCGTAGATCAGCGTGACCGTTCCAGCGGCAATCATCGGCGCAAAGAAATACAGCACTTCCACGCGTTCCACCAACAACGCCATCGCCAGGAAGATGACCATCAGCGCGGCGGAGCCGACCCACAACTCGTTGTGGATGATGAGCATTTGCATCCGAAGCAACTGTCCCGTGCTGCGCAATGCGCGCGCGAGTTTGTTCGGTTGGTGAATTACTTCCAGCGCAGAATCTGCTAATTGAGCAGGAGCAGGCACGAGTGAGTCTGAGGCGTTTATTTCATCCGCAACAGATCGCCAGAGAAGCAGATCCGCCTGACAGTCCGCACAGTCCGTGAGGTGTTTTTCAAAATCGGCGCGCGCTTGTTCATCGAGTTGATTCGCGGCGTATAAAATAATTTGTTCTTCGTGGTTCATCGCCAATTCTCCTCGGTGCGGCTGAGTACGCCGCGCAAATGCTGGCGCGCATAACTCAAACGACTCTTGACTGTGCCAATGGGACATTTCAAAACGTCTGCCGCTTCGTTGAGCGACAGCCCTTGATAGAAGATGAGTTCGAGCACGGCGCGATGTTCAGGCGACAGGCTTTGCAAGCCATCACGAACCCAACGCTTCTCTTCTTTAACTTGAGCCTGCTCCTCGGGCGTGGGCAGATTCTCAGGGATGGTTTCTTCTGCCTCGTCTAAAAATTGAGGCGTGCTGCGAATGGCCTTCATCGCCGTGTGATGGACGATGCCCAACAGCCACGCAATGAGGCGGCCGTCGCCGCGAAATTTATTTGCCGTGCGCCACGCAGTGACAAGCGTGTTCTGCGTTACATCTTCGGCGGTGGCGGGGTCGTCCGTGAGGCGCAGCGCGTACGCATAGAGTCGATGACCATACTGCGCGTACAGGTCGCGCACAGCATCATCATCGCCAGCTTGCATGCGATGGATCAGGTCGAGGTCGTCGGTGGGTTGCGTCATAGCGGGCTGCGTCTCTTGCGAGTTCCAGTGAATGGCAAGGTCTGCTGTTTGCATTGTATCTGCTTCTCAATAGTATGTACCAGCGAGATGCGAAAAGGTTCAAAATTGGTAAAGTAAAATAAAGACTATAATATTTTTCAGAGATAATCACCCATCAATAAACCCCGAAAGGCAATACCATGCAATTTACAAAAGAAGAACTTGGCGCACTCTTAAACGGAGAAAAACCGCTGCAATTGGCAGGGCTTGATCTCAGCAAGGCAATCCTCAGCAAAGCGGACCTGAGCAAGGCAGATTTAAGCGGAGCCAACCTGAACGGTACATTCCTTGATGACGCCAGATTACGCTACGCCATTTTGAGCAATGCAAATCTGGATGGCGCAAATTTAAGCGGAGCCAATTTGCATGGAGCAGTTCTTGAAAATGCGGACTTGAGCGATACCGACTTGAATGGAGCTGATTTAAGCGGAGCGAACTTGATCAATGCGAACTTGAGCTACGCAAAGTTGATCGAAGCAAACTTGAGCGGAGTGATTTTGAAAGAGACGAAATACAATATCTACACCCAATGGCCTCAGGGGTTTGACCCGATAGAGGCTGGAGCGATACTCATCAAATAATACAAATTGTCCAAGCCCCGCAACAGGGAAAGCTTTGTTGCTCTTCATAATAAACTTTGTACATGATAACTGCCGTCGCAATCTCACACGCAAACATCGCTTTCATCAAGTAGTCACACTGGATACACGGTCGAACTAACAGCAAGAGCGGTTTTGGGCAAAAGACCATAGCAGACTGACTTATTGCCCAAGTATTTCACCAGTATTTAGCAAATCAGTAACTATACGAAGGTCAAAACCCTGTTTTTGCATTCATAAACTAAACAACAGGTAATTTTGGCAGCACTAACCGCAAGGTTTGTTCTGGGGGAAAATTTGTCCCTAGCTGATGTGCTTTTTTCCAGCCAACCAGAAATATACAAATTGCATGAGACCCAGCGCTGGGCAGGCTTTACAGCTTGCCCTGTTTTTCACCTAAGCGTCTGCCGTGCCGATTGGAAATCTTCGGTTGCCATTTGAAATTCATCTTTTTCAGAAGGCATTTATTCCTCTAACGCCAGAGCGATAGCCTGTTCGGGTGACATCGCGTATCCCTCCGACCATGCTGAGGCATAAACTTCCTCCCCAAGTTGAGTACGCGCCTGGGTAATAGATTCGGCATAGTCCCTCTGATAAATCAGGGAGAGCGGTTCGTTGATCGCTTCGCGCCAGGCGGATGCGGCACCCCAAAGACGCGCCGCTCGCTTCGCATCCCCTAGCGCAGCGGCAACCAATCCCAGCGCTTCCAGCGAGAACGGTGGGCCGATCTTATCTCCTGAACTCTGATAATGGGACAAGGCTTCTTTAAACATTCCTGTTGCACGCGCGTAATCAGCGCGCAGACGCGCAACATCCGCCAAACCGCCAAGCGACCAGGCCATCAGGTAGTCGTCCCCCAACTCCTGGGTAAGGCGCAGACTCTCTTCCCAGCTTGTGGCGGCGCGATCAATATCTCCCATCCTGAACCACGCATCGCCCAACCAGACGAGTGCGTAGGCGATCCCCCAGCGCTCTCCCGTTGCCCGAAGCAGTCGCAAACTCTCTTCGAACAACTCTATTGCCTGCTCTTCCTTGCCTTCAAGATGAAGGGTCGCTCCCAGGTCAGCAAGCACTACGCCCGCGCCTCGGTTGTCTCCAATTTCTCGATATAACTTCATGCTTGATTCTGCAGAGGCTCTGGCTCGAATGTAATGGCCTGTATCCGTTAATAGGATGGCTGATGCGCGCAGCGCTTTCGCTCGCTCCTTTCCCTGA
>JAEURE010000162.1 GCA_016789485.1 Anaerolineales bacterium
CCGGGTCGAGCGATTCGGCATACGTCGAGAAAAGGAGGCGAACAATTTGGATGAATTCATCGCGCAGTGGGTGTCCGTCAAGTTCGGGCGGGATGGTGAAGTCATCAGGTCCCCATTTTTGATAACGGGTTGATTTTTCTGTATAGGAGGCGAGGCGGCTGCTTTCGATGGTTTCGATGGCAACACGCGAAATATTTTCAAAGGCAAGATGCAGGACTGCATGTTCAGCCACGGAGGCATGTCCGTAGCCGACAACCCATTTCTCATGGAATTTTGCTGATTTTTCATCACTTAATTCAGAAGCTATCTCACGGAAGGATTCGGGCGCGCGCGATGTTTTGGCAAAAGCCACGGCAATCGTTTCAGGGCTGAGCGCGCGTGGGGATAGTAAATAAATTTCTCGTTCGGGCATGGGGACTCCTCTTTGAAAATGGTCTCGCAGTTTATAGACGATAATGTTGCTCAAGTCAATAAAAAAGCGACCAGCTTTTTCTTCGCTGATCGCTTCGATGTTTATCCCATGGGGTGTTTCATAGGCGCGCCACCCAACAAGTGCAGGTGGATGTGGAAGACGGTTTGGCCGCCGTCTGCGTTTGTGTTCATGATGAGACGATATCCGCTTTCGGCGATGCCCTCCTGGGCGGCGATATTTTTTGCGGTTGTGAACATGTGTCCGATCAGCGGCTCATCATCTACGATCAGCATGTTGACTGAGTCGATGTGCTTGTTCGGGACGATCAGAATGTGGGTGGGTGCAGAAGGATTGATATCCCTAAATGCAGTTACCTGCTCGTCGCGATGGACAATGTTGCCTGAAATTTCACCTTTTACGATCTTGCAAAAAATACAATCTGTCATGTGGGACTCCTGAAAAGTTAAGGGGTTGGGATGCGACCATACTCTTCACTACATACAATATCGTAATATTCAAGTTCGATGTCTTTGTTGGCTTCGGCGTAGGCAGCCGCCTCTTTGCCAATGGCTCGTACTTGATCTATGGCAGTGAATACTTCGCTTGCGTGATAACGAGGCAGGGTCATTAATGGATCATTGATCCTCCCTTCAGGGAGATAGTCCGGACGTTTGGGGTCGAATTCATTTGCGAGCGGAATCCAATTGTACATAACGGGTCCGCGCTGGTTGGCAGTGAATCCGAGTTGATATTTAAGCAGTCGTGCTGCCTCAACTGGCCGCTGGCCGAATCCGCCGTTGGGCCAGATAAATGCGTAAGGATTTTTTCTGTAGTTATATCCAAAAACATCCAGAGAATTCTTTAATTCACGGGCGATCACTGTTTTTGCAGATTCGTCTGAGAGGGTTGTGCCCGGAATGGCGCCCATGGCCTGGTGATCCAGGAAACCTTCTTCTTCCATATCGAGGTTTTCAAGCCAGAGGGAATCTGGGAGTTCAGGATCGCTTTGCCAGCCGTTGACAATAGTCCAGCCCCAGTTTTCCCAATATTGACGGTAATATCTATTAAAGTAGCTTTGATCGTAATTCCCATCTTGAATGATTAATACCGAGCGTGGCGGAATTTTTACATTCCTTTCGATATAGGAAAGGAATTCCTTCATTTTGATGGCTTCAAAACCCTGCATCTTAAGTTCGTGCATGGTTTTGATCAAATCTTCTTCGGTGATCTCGTAGGTTTCCGTTGCAGCAGTTGGTTGGACACGTCCGATCATCAGGATCATGACTATTGTGCCAGGCATGGCATTATATGGTGTCCATTTGTTTTTCAGATAGCGGCAGGTGTCATCCACGTAGGTGTGCGGGGTATCCAGTGGATTGATATGTGTGGTCTGGAATAGCGGGGGAAGCGGGGGTGGAGTGATAAATGCAGTTTCGGAAGATTCTGAAAGCGCAGCTTCGGTTTGGGTGGATGTATTCGATGCAAAGGGTTCGCATGAAATCAGGGTAAAGACTATTAATAGGATGGGAGCGAAGCGGTATATAACTTGTTTTAATACATTTGTTTGCTTTTTCATAGATACTACATTGTAAACGAAATTCAATTAACGAAAATACACGATAACAATACGATTGTTATCGTGTATTTTGTGTTTGTAGGGGCATTTTATGGGATCGGTCCGTAAGTGGGAGCGCAGACGATGTCATAGTATTCGAGCTCGATGGTTTTGTTCTGTTCTGCGTAGGCTTTGGCTTCCTGCCCGATGACTCGGACAGAGTCAATGTTCTCACGCGCATCTGTGCTCCAATAGCGGGGGAGGGTCATGAGGGGATTACCCGCGGGAACTTCTGGAATAGCAGAGGGATTGGAGTCGTTGAAGGCATCTGCCTGTGGAATCCAGTTATACATGACCGGGCCGCGCGGGTTAACAGTGAAGCCGAGTTTGTATCCCAATTGCGGGCCAATTTCAACTGCACGCGGAGAGAATCCTCCCCCGGGCCAAATGTAGGCGATGGGGGTCTTGTTCATATATTTCTGAATGGATGAGATCGCCCCGCCCATTTCACTGGTGATAAATTCATCTGAGGAGCCTTCACTAATGGGAGTATTGTGCAGGTATCCATGCGACTGATAATCCACCCAGCCTTCAGCGGATAATGCGGCGTTTTCCGCCCATAAATCCACACGTTCATCCACGCCAATATATGCATTGACAACGGGCCAGCCCCATTGGTTGTAGTAGGGACGGAAATGATCATTGAAATATTCTGCAAAGTGACGGTCGTCCACGATTAAAAGCACGGAACGTTCGGGAATCTTTGCGTTGTTGTACATAAAGTCTGCCATTTGCTGCATGTTGATGGCTTGGAAGCCCATTTCATGTAGATCGTCCATAAGCTGTCTGTGCTGTGTCACCGTAATATCGTTTCCGGAAGCGTCACCTTTGTTAATGCCGTGGAACATGATGACCATGATTACTGTCCCCGGAGCGGAGTTGTTCGAGTTCCATTTATTTTGCAGGTACTGGCAGGCGTCTGCCACATAGCTGCGCGGAATATTATGTGATTTTAAGATGGCAGTTTGATAAGTGCCTGGCAGCGCTGGCGGCGTGCGCGGAACAGTTGCCGTCGGGATTGGTGTTTCGGTTGGGGCAGGTGTTTCAGTTGGGAGGTTTATCTGTGCATAGGCGGTTTGAAACGCTGCGGTTTGAACAGCATTTAAGTCTGCGGTGGGTGCTGCGGGTTGGCAGGATGCCAATAGCACAGTGAGTAGGCTAAGGGTAAGAATGAGGCGGGTTTTTGTCATGAATGGAATTCTACCAATAAAAAAGGGACAGGCTATTGCCGTGTCCCTTTTTTTATTACTCGTCTGATTTGCCTGAGATGAAGTCTTCCACTTTTTGGTGGGCGATCTCATCCTTGAATTGCTTGGGCGGGGTTTTGAAGAAATAAGAAGATGGGCCGACGATGGGGCCAGCAAGTTCGCGGTCAAGCGCGATCTTGGCACAGCGCACAGCGTCGATCATCACGCCTGCAGAATTGGGACTGTCCCACACTTCGAGTTTGAGTTCGAGGTTGAGCGGAACGTTGCCGAAGGTGGTGCCTTCCATGCGGATGTAACACCACTTGCGGTCGGTCAGCCAGGGGACATGGTCGCTGGGGCCAACGTGGACATTATCCTTGCCCATGTCATACGGAACCATGCTGGTGACGGCGTTGGTCTTGGATATCTTTTTGCTTTCGAGACGTTCGCGTTCGAGCATGTTGAGGAAGTCGGTATTGCCGCCAAAGTTGAGTTGATAGGTGCGATCGATCTTCACGCCTCGATCTACAAACAAGCTGGTCAACACACGATGAACAATCGTCGCCCCGACCTGACTCTTGATGTCATCGCCAAGGATGGGCAAACCCGCATCGGCAAAGCGCTTGCCCCAGTATTCGGAGGAAGCGATGAAAACAGGAATGCCATTGACGAATGCGCAGCCTGCTTCGAGAATCTGTTCCACGTACCATTTGGTTGCCATCTCGGAACCGACGGGCAGGAAGTTGATGACCACATCTGTCTTGGTTTCGCGCAGTAGCTTGACGATATCGGCAGTGGAGCCAGGCGCTTTTGTGATAACTTCGCTCAGGTATTTGCCGAGTCCATCGTGGGTCATGCCGCGCACAACGGGCACGCCAAGATGCGGGACATCACAGAATTTGTAGGTGTTGTTGGGGTCGGCGAAGATGGCTTCGGAAAGATCCTTGCCGACCTTGGTGGCATTCACATCGATGGCGAGGGTGAACTCAATATCGCGCACATGATAATCGCCAAGCTGGGTGTGCATGATTCCGGGGATGGTCTCATCCTTTTTTGCGTTTTTGTAAAATTGAACGCCTTGAACGAGGGACGAAGCACAATTCCCCACGCCGATGATGGCGACACGTACTTTTTTGCTTGCCATGAATATTCTCCTTGAATTTGGATTGCAATTTCCTTATATCTTTTGGACAGCTTTTGTATCAGATATACCCGTGAAGTATAATCTTACTGTAGGTAAATATGGCTATTGATCGAACAAGACTCCTTGAACGCCTTTTTGAAATCACGCGTGGCCTCAGCGCCTCGGTGGATATGGAAACCTATCTTCAATCCATTCTTTCGGCCGCTGCCGAGTTGACCGAGAGCGAAAGCGCATCCCTGCTGGAATACAGCGAAATTTCGCAGGAATTTTCATTTAAATTTGTGCCATGGTTCCACCGCGATGCAGTCAGCTCCGCCAGGATCCCACTAAGTGGAAGTGTGGCAGGCTGGGTGTTCCTGAACGTAAAGCCGCTCGCCATTGATGATGTGGAAAACGATGATCGTCATTACAGCAAAATAGATGAGTTGGTCGGTTTCAAGACCAAATCCATTTTGGGGGTGCCGCTTATTTTGCATGGAAGACCCGTAGGAGTATTTGAAGCGTTCAACAAACAGGATAATTATACCGAGGAAGATATTCTTGTTCTGGAAACTTTAGCGTCGCTCGCTTCCACCGCCCTGCAAAATGACCTGCTGGAAAAAAGCATCATGTCCTCCCAGGAGGAAGCCCGCGAACTGGATAAATTGAAAAATGAATTCATCGCGATCACATCTCATGAGTTGCGTACCCCGCTGGGGCTAATCCTTGGTCATGCCACGTTTTTGCGTGAACTGGTAGGCAATGACTATCAGGAACAGGTGGATGCCATCATTCGCAATGCGACCAGGTTGAAGGAAATTATCGAAAGCCTCACCAGCGTGGATAATTATGAGTCGGGCGGTTCGCTTGTCCGCTCGCGCAGGGTTTCTGTAACACGCATCATCGAAGACGTCTCTGCTTCATTCCATGAAATGGCAATGAGCAAAGGCATTGCCCTCAAAACTGAATTTCCAGACGGTCGTGAATTGTGGGTGGATATAGAGGGCGGCAAGATCGCCATTGTCTTGAGCAATCTATTGAAGAATGCTCTTACTTTCACGAACGAAGGCGGTCAGGTCATCATTCGCGGCGAGCAAAAACCAGACTATATCACCGTGACCGTGCAAGATAACGGTCTGGGCATCCCTGCCAAAGATCTGCCCCGCATCTTTGACCGTTTTTATCAAGTCGAGTCGCATCTCACACGCAGGCACGGCGGCATGGGGCTGGGTCTTTCTGTTGCAAAAGTGATGATCGAAATGCATGGCGGGCGCATTTGGGCTGAAAGCAAGGAAGGCGAAGGCAGTGCTTTTACATTCCTTTTACCCGTCAACAAAAAACACGAGGAACCTCCCCAACCATTTTCGGAATAAAAACTCTCCCGTCAACCCGTTGACGGGATTTTTGTTTCTTTGATACACTCACGCCCATTCTTTATCTCGTTGCGCGGAAGCAGGTATCCGAAGCAGCCTCCCCTTGAATTGGAAAACCTCATGCAAAGCATCAACTCACAATTTGACTTGATTCGCCAGTCTGCCACTGTTGCCATGGCTGACCGCATCCTTGCTCTCAAAGCCAGCGGAAAAAAAATTGTCGGCTTGCAAGTCGGCGATCCTGACTTTGGGACTCATCCTGCAATTGCAGAAGCGGCTATGAATGCGATCCAAAACGGCTTGACGCACTATGGTCCTTCACGCGGCTATCCCGACCTGCGGGCTGCTGTTGCAAATAAATTAATTCGCGACGAAGGCATCACCTACAATCCCGCCTCCGAGATTCTCATCACGCACGGCGGAATCCATGCATATTACCTTGCCATGCAATCCATCTTGAATCCCGGTGATGATGTTCTTGTGCCAGACCCATCGTGGGCGACTCATTCCAACATGGCTATCATGCTGCGTGGAAATGTGATCCGCGTCCCTGCCCCCGCCGAAAATGGATTCATCCCCTTCTTCGACTCATGGCTGAAAGCATTGACTCCCAAAACCCGGGCCATCGTGCTGAACTATCCATCCAATCCCACAGGCGCATATCCTTCGCGGGACTATCTGCAAAAATTACAGGATTTTGCGGAGAAGCACAATCTATGGAT
>JAEURE010000163.1 GCA_016789485.1 Anaerolineales bacterium
CAATGGGATCACCCTTTTCCTGCCCGAAGGTGTGGAGGCAGAAGGAGCCGCACTTACGGAGGAAGGCATTCAAACGCTGCAGACCACAAACTTCCATGTTTACTCCGCCAGCGCAGTGAACAAGGGCGAAACGATTGACTTCGTTCTAACCGGTGAACCAAAAGGCGTTGCCGCCGCTCCCGATGTGACACAGAATAAAAATCTGCTCATCGGCATTGGCGCACTCGGTGTTGTGCTTATCCTCGCCGGTGTATGGATGTACATGCGCGATAACAAAGGGCAAGAGGATGACATTGAAGAGGAAGATGACGAATTCGAAGACAGCGAATCCATCATGGATGCCATCATCGCCATCGACGAATTGCACCGCGCCGGCAAACTCTCCGACGAAGCCTACAAACAAAGACGCGAGGAATTGAAGAACGCGTTGAAGAGAAAATCGTAGCCATGCCATTGCGAAAGAGCCAACGCCTTCGCAATGACTTCACGGATCAAAGATGATTGAAACCAAAAAACTTGTCAAACGCTTTGGACTAAAAACCATCCTGCGCGGAGTGGATTTTTCCGTGGAGCCCGGGGAATTCGTGGCGTTACTTGGACCAAACGGCGCGGGCAAAACCACATTTCTGCGGATTCTCGCTTCCCTTTCGCGCCCGTCACTGGGTAGTGTAAAAGTGGCAGGGTACTCACTTCCGAACGAGTCTGCACAAGTCCGCGCAAAATTGGGCGTGGTTTCACACATGCCGCTGCTCTACCCGGACCTGACCGCTGAAGAAAATTTACAATTCTATGCCCGCATGTATGGTATTACAAATTTCGGTCCGCGCATTACCGAAGTATTGGGAATGGTCGGTCTTGAAAATCGCCGCAGGGATCTTGTCCGCACGTTTTCACGTGGAATGCAGCAACGCCTCGCCATCGGCAGGGCGGTGATTCACGACCCCGAAGTGATGCTCTTCGATGAACCCTACACGGGTCTCGACCAGGATGCCTCCGAAATGCTGGACGAAGTGCTCAAGTCCGTTGCCGCGAAAGGCCGCACCGTCGTTATGACCTCTCACGACCTGGCCCGCGCCGAAGACCTTGCCACACGTTTTGACATTCTCTCGCGGGGTATCATCGCGGCATCCGCCACGCAAAAAGACGTTCAAAAAACGAACCTGCTCTCATTCTACAAACAGGCATTGGTGGACTGACCCATGGCCGACACAACCAAATCCCCGTCGCTCGAAAAACAGCCAATGGAATATCGTCCATCCTTCTTCAAAGCCACCATGGCGATTGTCCAAAAAGACCTTTCGGCTGAGTTTCGTTCACGCGAATTGCTCTCTGCCATGCTGGTCTTTTCCATGCTCGTTATCCTCATCTTCAACTTCGCGCTGGAATTGGATATCAAAGTCCGCCAATCTGTCACGGCTGGCGTTTTGTGGACTACCTTCGCTTTCGCTGGCACACTCGGCCTTAACCGCTCCATGGCCGTTGAAAAAGACCGCGGCTGCATGGATGGTCTTCTGCTCGCTCCCGTAGACCGCGCTGCCATCTTCTTTGGCAAGGCAATCAGTAACCTTGCCTTCATGCTCATTGTCGAAGCAATTGTTCTTCCGCTTTACGCCCTGCTGTATAACGAAGTACGTATTTTTCAGCCAAGTTTTCTCGGCGTGATCCTTCTAGGTTCGATCGGCTACATCGCCGTTGGCACCTTGCTCTCTGCCATGTCCGTGCAAACCCGCACGCGGGATGTTTTGCTCCCGATCCTGCTCTTCCCTGTGGCAGTCCCCGTCTTACTTGCATCCGTCAAAGCCAGCGGCGGATTATTGAATAACGCCACCTTTGCGGAAATCCTTGTCCCGCTCAATCTGCTGATCGTATACGATGTAATCTTCATCGCCGTTGCCTTCATGGTCTTTGATTTTGTAGTGGAAGAATAAAATTCTTCAAAATCTACAAACCAAAAAATACTATTCTCAGAATTTTTTATGTCAAATACGATTTAATCAAAATTTATCGATCAGAAATCGTAAATCTTAAAAGGAGTTCGTCCAATGCAATCCAAACCAATTGCACTCACAATTCTTGATATCGTTTCAATCATTGTTCTCGGCATTGCCTCCTATCTTGCCCTTGTTTTCGCTCCCACCGAAGCTGTGATGGGAGATGTGCAGCGCGTCTTCTATTTCCACATCGGTACAGCCTGGGTCGGTCTGGTTGGATTCGTCCTTGCGGCTGTCTCAGGCATTGCCTACCTCATCACCAAGGACATGAGATGGGATCGCTTCGAAGTTGCGGCTGTTGAAGTCAGCACCATGTTCTTTTTCATCACCATCGTCCTCGGTTCCATTTGGGCTCGTCCTGCCTGGAACACCTGGTGGACCTGGGATCCACGCCTCACTACCGCCGCCGTCACTGAGCTGATCTACATCGCCTACTTCATGCTCCGTCAAGGCATTGAAGACCCCGATAAACGCGCGCGCTTCGGCGCAGTCTATGCCCTGCTTGGCGGTCTCAGCGCCCCCATCACCTTCATGGTCATCCGCCTCTTCCGTACCATTCATCCTGTCGTCATCGGCAACCAAAGCGCCGAAGCGCAAGGCGGCTTTAGCATGACCCCCGACATGCGCACCGCATTCTTCTTTGCCCTCTTTGCCTTTACCATCATCTTTATTGATATGATGTGGCATCGCATCCGCCTTGGCGGCTTGCAGGAGAAGGTCGAACAACTAAAACTAAACGTCTCAATATAAATGGAGCATAAAAATGGAAACCATTCCCGATACTTCAGGCTATATGATCGCAGGCTTCGTCGTCTCCTTTCTCACCATGGGATTGTATGTTCTCAGCATCTACCTGCGCAATAAAAACCTCAATCAGGATCTTGAAACCCTCCTGTCCATTGAGACGGAACAATCCAAAAAGAAATAGCCCAACACAAAAGAGTCCGCTATAATAGAAGCGGACTCTTTTGATTCCGATGCAGAAACGCCGCTGGAAGATTGGCCTTATCGCAATCATGATCGCCATCTCAAATATGGCGTTCACGCCTAATCTCGCGCCTGCACCTGAGCCCAATCCCCCGCCCGGTCCGGACCGCTTCTCCATCATCGCCGTGAAATATACCGCCTACGAATGGCACCTGTTAACATGGAAAAATAAAACATTCGCATGCTCCATCATCATTGACCATGAAGGAATGCCATATCCGGGGGAAGTTTACAGAGACTGCGGAAACACCATCTACAAAACCTGGATCACCCAGCCTCCCTGTATTATCCGCGAGTACAAGTTATGTGTGGGCTATTATGCTGTACAAGTGGACAGCCAGCAAAAAGAAAAGGAAATATCCATGCAGCTAGCTCCTGCCAGCGCATGGATATCCCTCGAAGACTGCGAACCTGTCCTCAGCACCTCTACAAACATATGCGAAACAAAGCCCACCCTCGTCTTCACAGGGACGGAACCCCTCCCCAATGAGACGATCACCCAAATTGCAGGGACTTACGATGGCAAGTCGTTTGACTGCGCCGACACCGACGTTTGCAAATTCCGCATTCCTGCAACAGACGAAGATGGCGTCACCGTTAAATTCTGGTCCTACTCAAGTTATGGAGACAGCAGTCCCATATTTACGGCACAAGTTCGCGTTCAAGAAGTGGACGAGGGTGACCCAGACCAACTCTATTGGTATGTGGACGTGCTCTCCCCTCAATGGCAGGGAAACCCTGTAGCAACCTGCTCCGACTCATGGGGCGTGTTCCCGCCTGTGGGAGGCGCACCAGCATGGCTCTCCACCCCCACCCAGAGCGAAGAGCTCAGCAGCGACATCCCCTACACATATCTCGCTGCAAATCTCATCCTGCAGGGTGTTGTGGATGCAAGTTCCTGCCCTGATGGAGGCCTGCCCCCCGGCAATGTGGTCAACCAGTGCGGGATTGAAAAATCACGGGATGCCGTCAAGGAATGGCAAAATCAGTTCGATGAATTGATTTTGAGCACCGCGAAAGAGACCGGTGTACCTGCCCGTCTGATAAAAAATCTCTTCGCACGCGAGAGTCAATTTTGGCCGGGCATCTTTCAGGAAGTTGGCGATACGGGTCTTGGTCAACTAACAGAGAACGGTGCCGATACAACGCTCTTTTGGAATCGCTCTTTCTACAATCAATTTTGTCCGCTTGTAATGGATGCAGCAGTTTGCGGTATTGGTTATATGAATCTGGAAGAGATCGACCAAATTGCGCTGCGCCGAGCTTTGGTTAGCAGTGTAGACGCCTCCTGCAAGGAATGTCCGCTCGGGCTGGACCTGACACAGGCCCATTTCTCTGTGGGGGTTTTTGCCCACACCATGATCGCCAACTGTGAGCAAGCCGGGCAGGTCGTTTATAACTATACGGGTGAATCACCAGGGGATGCGGCAACTTACGAAGATCTATGGAAATTCACATTGGTTAATTACAATGCTGGCGGCGGCTGTCTCGCGGAAGCCATCACAGAAGCAACGAATAGAGGACTGGAAATCACCTGGGAAAATATTTCTCCTTATCTAACGGGGGCATGTTCCGGCGCAGTCGATTATGTAAACGATATAAGCAAATAAGTTATTCAAAAAATTAAAGCCGTCGAAAGGAATTCGACGGCTTTTTTGTTTTAATCAACCATTGGTACTGGAAGTACTTTGGTCTTATTCCTTTTTTGAAAACGAATGGTTAAGATAATCATAGTGAAACAAACTTTATCAAAGGAGAAGAAATGTACATAAAAAACGCCAAGACCATTTTTACTGTATTATGTGCAATGGTCATCATGCTCGCCTGTGGATTGCCCGCTGCCGCAGAGGTGACGGAAATTCCAGCAACGGAAATTCCAGCCACCGAAGCGGCTGCAACCTCAGTGTCCGCTCCGCCACCCACTGAGGTTGCAGCCATCCAGCATCAAACCATTCCTGTAGGTCTGCCTGATAATCAAAGCGGACAGGCTGGTGATTTCGACTCTTCCAAGGTGTTGGAAAATGGAAGCCTAGTTGGAGGCGATCGCTTCACCTTCGGTCGTTTTGAACGTCCCTTCAATGCCAATAGCATGGATGTTTATTTTTCCCAGATCGACATTGTGGATACACAAGTGCATCAAGATGACACCTGGATTTTTGGCAGCATTAAGGTGAAAGAATTAAACAACAATAGTTCTTCAGCCGAGAAATACGCTCTCGAATTGGACACCGACCGGGATGGAAAAGGAGATTGGCTGATCCTTTCCACTAAACCGACATCCACAGACTGGACAGTTAATGGTGTGCAAATCTACGAAGATGCAAATAATGATGTGGGGCTTCAAATGCCCATGCTCACCGATGAAAACACCGCAAATGGCGATGGCTTTGAGGTTCTCGCCTTTGACCAGGGAAATGGGGATGATCCCGACTCTGCATGGGTTCGCATTTCACCCAATGATGCAAACATAATTGAATTTTCCGTCAAAAAAACTGCAGTCGGCACGCCAAAACAGTACCTTATCAATATGTGGGCTGGCACTTCCCTGCTTGACCCGTCTATTTTTGACCTCAATGATCAGTTCACCCATGAGCAAGCAGGTGCGGCAGACAAAGGGCTCGAATTCTTCTATCCCATCAAGGCTGTTTCAGAAATTGACAACTCCTGCCGCATGGCAGTGGGATTCCAACCAAATGGAAGTGAACCCGGCATTTGCCCTGTACCCGAACTACAACAGGGAAGTCCTGCCGCTCCAGGTGAATCCTGTTCAGATGGTACCTTTTTATTCTGCAGCCAGAGAGGTTGTTTCTGTGCTCCAATTTTGATTATTACTTTCCCCAATGACCCACCCCCAGTTCCTTAATTTGTATCCATAAAATAACCACCCAACCTCATAATTACCCCATCGCTTCCGATGGGGTAATTATTTTTTGTCCTCTCCAAACCCTGCAGGCGGAATGCCCAACGCTTGAATCAACCGTGCCCAGTAATTGACTTGTGCGGCAGTGCTGACCAGAATGACAAACTCCCGCTCGGTGAATGCGGCTTTGACTTTATTCACGAGATCGGGGTGGAATTTTAGCGGGGTTTGAGAGATAACGCGGGTATAGGCAATCGCCAGTTTTTCACGTTCTGAAAAAGTAACTATGCCTTCATAATCTCCGCGCAAAGAAGCGGCCTCTTCGTCTGTGATGCCGTACTGGCGATGTTCGTGGGAATTCATGTCAATGCAGAAGGGGCAGGCGGCGGTATAAGAGGCAGTCATGCGGATGAGTTTGAGGATGCGTTGATCCATCCCGCCGTCTTCGTGGGCGACAAGAGCTTCCATGACCCCAGAGCCGATGGCGGCTTTGGGATACCAGGCAAGGATGCGAGCCGGCAACATGGTCTTGCCAGTGATTCGTTCAGAAAACCAAATACCAATCTTGAGGAACAAAGGAAT
>JAEURE010000164.1 GCA_016789485.1 Anaerolineales bacterium
CTCTTGGTCTATCTGGTCGCCGCGCTGCTCAATCCGGAGGATTTTTCATGACCAGCCACGCTTGGCTTTTGCTCGGGCTGTTCCTGTTGGTGCTTTTGGTGGCGGCCAAACCACTCGGGAGCTACATCGCCGATGTGATGGAAGTATTTGGCATCAAGCGTGTGGGGCGCTATTCCCTGAGAATGCTTGCCGCAAAAGCAGTCACAGTCGAATGGGCGGCGCGCATCCATCGTGTGCCACTTGCGGAATTTCTCGATATTCTTCATCAGGCAACGACAAATAAAAAGTTCATTGAGACTTAAAGGAATAACCCAGTGAACATGTCACTGAATCAAATCACGTCCATTCTCGCCTTCCTTGTTGGAATCATGTCCATCGTCGCGGGCGGAAAAGCCATGCAAGGTTGGAACCCCGGTTATTCTGTCCTCACATGGCTTCCTGCATACAATTTCGTAATGGGCATTCTCGCTCTCGTTCCCGCCGTTTTGATTTGGATAAATCACCGTTACGCAATGATCACGTCCATTGCAACCTTCGGCATCCACGCGATCGTGTTGTTGATTCTCTTCACTGCCTTTCGCAACACAGTTGCATACCAGAGTCTCGCCGCCATGATGTTTCGCATCATCACCTGGGTCGCCATCCTCACGCTGATGTACTATAAAGCGCGGAAAGGAATATAACCATTAGCAAACCCAGCGGCTCTGCACGTCGTGTTCGTTCATTTATTTTTGAGCGCCTGGCGCTCCATGCAAAAAGCCCACGAAAACCAATTCGTCAATAGCGCGAATGGCGTGCTGTTCACCTGCGTCAAATACCAGGAGCGTATTCGGTCCACAGGCATGCTCAACACCATCGCCGCCAGTGAAGACACCTTGTCCTTTTAGTACCACCGCGAAAAATGGCGAACTGGGCGCATTGTGTTCACGGATAGATTGCTCTGGTTTGAGCGTGAAAAGTATCGCGCGTCCCTGCGTGTCAACATGAAGTGGTTCAGCGTGAGAGTCTTTACTCCCAAATGTAAGGTTTTCCAAAAGGTTTGTAACTTTCATTTTTGATTCCTTTCCAATATTTTCTGTCTGGATTCTCAGATTTGTCTTGAGTCGGAATAGCATGTTATGGATACTGAAGTTCGCCGCGAGAGACCTTGAGCAGAAACCTCGGGATATCACGCAGGGACAAGACGGCTACGCCTGACCCTCGTTAACTCCAGCAGTGCGGCTGATTTGTACCCGCCAGGTTTCGGGACCTTCTTCTTGATACTCCCAACCGAATTGTCCTTCGCGTTCATGAAAGAACTGATAGTAAAGAGATTTCGGATCATGATCGTTGATCAGAATAAAACTCTCCCCTGGCGTCAAATCATCGAAGGTCTGAAAGATCGTCGGGTGTCGCTGCGGCGGCGAATCTGCCGCACGTCTATCGTTACTATATTTTTTTCATCCATTATTAAATCTCCTTTGGAACTATGAAGTTAATCTTGCTCTGTGGTAATTATCTTTTCTACACTAGATCCAAGACAAGTAGTTTATTAGAGCCACTGATACACTATACCATTTCTTTCCCAAATATTTCTCTACCGCGCTTGCAACTGGTTTTTATATCGATTTGCACGGTAGAGAAGTATTTGGCATCATGTCCGCATCGATATTGCGGACTCGATAATCATGCCTTTGCCCGCCCCGCCCAAAACTCAAGCCTGTTTCCTTCAGGGTCACGCACGTGTATTGCCTTTGAACCCCTTACTTCTTTGATTGGCGTTGTAGCAATTCCCGCTTCCAGCAATTCTGCGCGCGTCTGTTCAATATCACTTACTTGCAGGCTGATGGTAATTCCCTTTCCGTCACCGCTCTTAATGGAGGTGCGAGTCTCATCCGCAACGCTTAAGCGCGACATCTCATTGAGTTTAAATTCCACAAACCAGTCGTTGGAGGAAATCGCCAATAGCTTTAACCCGTCCTGGTAAAAAGCAACTGTCTCCTGCCATTTTTTGCAATATAAAATCGTATTTGCGGCTTTAATTTTCACATGAATTCCCTTGGAACAGAATCAGATTTTGATTGGAAGTGATAATAATTTACAAGTTGCCATCCTGGAATAAGAACATCCAGCAATTCGGGTCACCCGTCAGCAAGCTCAGTCCAGTACGTGATGGTTTTTCACACGGCTCGGCGTCAAATGCCTCTGCAATCGCCCGAGCCGCAGGAGAGAAATAGGCAATCACCTCGCAATGCAACCTGCCCTCCGATTCGTTCCGCGTGAAGACCGCCATATCCGCTGGTTTGCTAGCCGCCTCGAACACCGCAAGAAATTCCTTCTCGATCTGTACGGATAAGGTCGGCGCCCACATTCCGTCGCCAAGGATTATGGAATACCATGTATTCATCTTTTCCATTAATGCTTCTCCACTGCAATGAATTATCACACAAAAAAACTTGCGACCTGCATAATGGAGGGCTTATCGGAAAAATAATGATTATGGGAGATTCATCTCCGGCTGTTCGACAAAACAGAAATATGATTCACCAGCACAAGACTTGCATAATGTGGTTCCTTCGTGTATCACCTCCCGTTGATTGATGATCTCCTCTTTGCAGATTTCACACGTAACACGCCTCCCTGCCTGACCGATGATCTGTTTCACAGGGATTGTCAATTCTACTCGTTGCCAACAAAACAAGAATTCATCAGGGATGTGCTTATAACCGATGAGCTGTGCTTCCCATTTGTTGCGCGCGGAGGGGGCAAACTCCCACGCCTGTTCGCGGGCACTTGCTCGTGGCGCGACTCGAATGGCTTGCTCGGTGAATGTATCCACGAACGTGACGGCGGTCTTGCCATAATCTTCGATGCGCAGGGTGCGCCTACCGACGTAGCAACCTGTTACGGCAGAGACTCCATCCACGAAACAGCCATCCGTTTCGGAGATGGCGATGAGGCGTTTGTCAGGTTGAGGCAAAGGCAGGTCAAGCAGGAGGCCAGCCAAAAGTCCGATACGAACGCCGAGTACTTGTCGAGGACAAATTTTGTGGTGATGAGTCGCGCTGATGGTCAGCAGGTCATCCAGAGTGGAGGTGGTCAAAAGTGAAGCAGAATTCATTTGTGTTTGTGTCTTTCGATTGGGCGGTTCTCACGCCAGCACTTTTCGGAACGTCGTGAGTAAGCGGGAAATCAATCCAAAGAAGGTGATCGTCCAGGCGAGTAAAGCCAGATAAATGAAGTATCGCGGGATCAGCAAAAGAAACTCCAGTTTCAAAACTTCCGCCAATCGAAATGTTGCGACTGTGTACATGCCAAAGGGGAAGACCAAACCCCAATAGGCGGGATGATACGTCAACGGGAAGCGTTTGTAGAGGTGACGCCACGCGCCGAAGATGAGCAGAAGCGGAATCCACCATGTTCCCGTCGCCCAGAAGAAGAGGGTGAAACCTTTGATGAATGGAATCATGTCGGCAAGGAAGGCGGAGTCGCCTTTGAGGAGGATGTTCGCACCCGCGAGGGTGGTGATGGCGACCGCGCCCATGTTGATCCAATAGGGAGGCGTGAGTTCCTGCGGGTCGACCTTGAAGAACATGAAACGATAGAAGATGAGCGAAATGATCAGGATGTAGAACATACAGCCGAGCAGGTAGAAACAGACCACGGCGAAGAGGAAGGCATCCTTCCACGCGCCGAAGCGGGAGGCGATGAGCGCGCCCAACACCGCCAGCGATTGCGTCGAAACGACCGCCACCAGCCACGCGCCGTTGACGCCTTTTTCGAGAGGCGGTTTTTCTTCTTTGAGAGTCATGATCGCAAAGAAGGCGTAAATCAGGATGACCCAAAGCGCAAAACCGAAAGCCCATAAGACGAATGCGGTTTGCTGATCGGCATTCAGGATTACAAATTGACTGCCGAGCACGTTCGTCCCTGCGACGAGGGTGAAGAAGCCCGCGCCTGTGTTGTGATTCGAGAGATCGGCGAGAATGCGCGGGAGGTGAATAACCAGCCGCGCCAACATGAACAGCCAAAGCACAACGTAGAAAAACTGGTTGAGGTAGAACAACGGGAAGGCGAGAAAATCCATTTTCAAAAGATGGCAGGCAATGGAGACAATTCCTGTTGCCATAACCAGTGCAAAATAAGCGGGGAACACGTCGCGGATGCCGTTTTGAGCCATGCTGGTTACTTTGTTCCACATCGGAGCCTCCTACAAGCTGCCTTTCCGCCGAGTCCAGATGACGAGTTGGAAACGACGCCAGATGTAGGAGAACGGGAAGGTTGCGATATGTACCAACCTGCTGAACGGCATCAGTGCGAATAACAGGAAGCCTCCCAGAAAATGAACATTGTGCGCCAGCGGCAGGGCAGTGACGTACTGCGGCGCGGGTTGGAAGGTCGCCAACGAGTCGATCCAGGGTGTGGCGGTGTGTAGGAACCATGTGGCGCCCCAGCGGTAGACAAAGGCAAGCACGAGACCGAAGAACACCTGCCCGAACAACAAGCTCAATATGATCCAATCTACAGGCGTGGTGATCTTACGGATCTTGGATACGGTCAGACGCCTGTAAAGCATGATGCCAACGCCCACCAATGCCATGATGCCCAGAACCTTCCCAGCCAGTTCCGCAAGATAGAGTGTTTCTGGTGTGCTGTGCATGATGAACATTAGTTTGGGCAGGAAGAATCCTCCCAGATGAATGAGGGAGGTTGGCAGGATGCCATAATGCCAAAGCGTGGAACCCCAGAATTGCAGGTCGCTTTCGAGGAATTGCGAGGACAGACTGGTGAAGGAATATTGGTTGGTCAGGTAACGATAGATCGTCCCGACGATCCCGATGGCGAGCGCCACATACGGGAACACGACAAAGAGCATGATTTCAAGCATGGGTCAATTCCTTTTCAGGGGTGGGAGCAAGGAAGAGTTGAAGCGCAAACAGAAGCCCAGCATACGGGTTTTCAGAGTCTTCGCTGAACACCTTGAGCATCTTTTCCAATGCAGGCATTAGTCCGCTGTTCAACAACGTCTGGCAGAATTCGCCTGAACGATTGGTCACATCCAAGCCGATGAAGCGCAGGATCACGGCGAGATGGTCAGGAAGTTCCTGCCCTGCGGAATAACCGAAGGTATGATACGCCTCATTCAATTGCGCCATAAACGCGCCGCGCTTGTAACTTTCACCGAACAGGTGATAGCCGACGTAGGGATAGCAGAGGGGTTGCATGTCGAAGGTGACGGTGTACAACTCACGCATCTTTTCAAGGGACAGTTGGTCGAGCCTGCGAACAAACTTTTCCAACGCCTCTGCCGTTTCAGGGTGGGTCGGTTTCAGATGCTCCAAACAGTACCGCGCCTGTTCTGTCGTTTCAGCAGAGGGATATTCCAACAACGCGGCGAACAAGTCGAACAGGGAAGAAGTTGAATCTTTGGGCATGGCTCACAACCCTCTCTGCGGACCCTGGCGTTTGCCAAAGCCCATCTCGGCTTTGCGCTGTTGCGGGTCGTACAATTCTTCGATATCGCCTTCGCGGCTGTAGGGCGGAATGACGAACCGCTCCTGATAATTCGGGAGGGATGTGAGGTGATAAATGGCTTCAGCCTCCTCTGCGGTCATCCCCGCTTTGGCGAGGGCGGCGTCGGCTTCTTCTTTCGTCACATCGCCGACGGTTTCGGCGCGTTTGTAGATACGGACAGCGATCATCTTCTGATAGGATTTGATGACTAGTTCGTCATTGCCAGCCGCCAAAGTGCGTGACATATAGCGGACGGGCACGCGGGCATTTTCCAGCGAACTGAAAAGGTCGGTCTCCACACGCTGTGTACCGTTTGCCTGAGTCGCATTGAGGACTGGCAGCAGCGGCGGCACGTAGAACAACATTGGCAGGGTACGGTATTCGGGATGCAATGGCAGAGCCATTTCCCATTCCTTGACATACTGATAGACGGGTGAGTTTTGCGCGGCGGTGATCACACCGTCAGGTATACCGCTCTCTTTTGCGGCGGCAACAACTTTCGGGTCGTGAGGATCGAGGATCATCTCCCGCTGACGCTCTACGAGTTGTTCGTCAGGAACTTTGAGGGCATCGGGAATCTGTTCCGCGTCATACAACAAAACGCCCAGATAACGGATACGTCCGACACAGGAGTGGAAGCAGGCGGGGGCTTGCCCTGATTCGAGGCGCGGATAGCACAAAATACATTTTTCAGATTTGCCCGTTGACCAGTTGTAATAAGTCTTTTTATAAGGGCAGGCGGAGACGCACATGCGCCAGCCGCGGCACTTATCCTGGTTGATGAGCACCACGCCATCTTCGGCGCGTTTGTAGATGGCGCCCGATGGACATGCCGCCCCACACGCCGCGTTCAAACAGTGATTGCAGATGCGCGGCA